>CAYSXM010000469.1:0-4422 GCA_964434905.1 uncultured Pirellulales bacterium
CAGGGCTTCCTGGTGGCGAACGTGGCGCCCTCGGGGTCGGCCGGGTTGGATTTGGACACTATTTCGAGCGCGGGCGACGTGGTCGAACTGACGACCAATGCCGCGACGTTCTCGAACCTGAGTGCCGGTTCGTTTCTCAACTACAACGCCACGTTTAATCCAGGCGCGGTTGGAAGCTACGCGGCCACCCACACCTTCGGCGTTTCTGATCAGAACTTGGCAGGAGCCACGGCCGGCAATAACCTGACGGTGAATTTGGCAGGCAACGTGATTGGCCATTCGGAAGGCTCGCTCAGCACGCCGGGCAATGTCGACATACAGTCGATTAATTTCGGGACCGTGATCTTGGGTGCCCCGACCCAGTCGCAGTCGTTCCTCGTGGCGAACGTGGCGGGAGGTGGTTCGGCAGGCTTGGACCTGGACTCGATCACTAGTGTCGGCAGCGGCAACTTGACGACCAATGCCACGACGTTCTCGAACCTGGTGGCCGGCGGACAGAACAACTATCAAGCCTCGATGACAGCCGGTTCAGTCGGTGCGTTCTCGGCGACCCACACCTTTGCGGTGTCGGACCAGAACTTGCCTGGTGCGACGGCAGGCACGAATCTGGACCTGTCGCTGTCGGGCACGGTGTTGGCTCACTCGGTGGCATCGCTCGATGGATTGACCAACAACTATCAAACGTTGAACATCGGCACGTTCATTCAGGGCTCGGGCATTCAGACGCTCAACCTTTCGGTGTTCAACCTGTTGATCAACCCGCTGTATCAGGCGGGGTTGGACTTGGACAGCATCGTGGCGGCCTTCGGCAACCCCGCGCAACTGACGATTAGCGGGTTGGGGCCGTTCACGAACTTGGCTCCCGGAGGTTCGATGAACTTTCTGGGTCAACTAGACACGAGCGTCGTAGGTTCCTACACCTCGACCTGGACCTTGAACTTCTCCGACGTGGACCTGCCGGGTGCGCTGTCGGACACGCTGGTCCTGACCCTCAACGGTGTGGTGTTGTCGAACGTGGTAGTGCCGGAGCCAGGTACGGTGGTCATGTGGACCGTGCTGGGCGGTATCTTCGCCGGCATGGGGTGGCGGCGTCGGAAGTCGGCTGCGGTCAAGGTCAGCTAGTGATTTCCCTGGCCTGAGGGCGTGCTGGTGCACGGAGCAGACCGGTATGGCGTGCCTGGCTGTCTGACGATTCTCGTTGCGAACTTGATTTCGCCTTCGGGCCGCGTGGCGGACTGACGATCAGCGCGACGGGTTGCTGCTGCTGGTTGTTTGAGGTTGGGCAGCACTGCCGAATTGCCGGCGGTTCTCGGAAGGGGTCAACGGCAGACTCATTCACTCACCCGCTGCGGCTCGCGGACCACTCGGTCGAGCACTGGCTGCCAGCAAGCGGCCAAGGGGCCGGCCACGTGCTTGTGCATCCACTCGGCAGGACGCTGCCCAGTGCTCTCCCGCGTTGCCCTGTGCGGCACGGCGGCGACTTTCAATTCGCACTGGCTGGGTTAGGAGCGAGTGATCGACAGCGATCTTGGGTATGCAGACGAACACCGGCTTGTGGGCGGCGAGTCGGGTGTTGCCAGAGGTCTGCGCGATCGGCGTGCCAGGGCGACACATATGATGGTGACAACCTGGCACATGGGCCGCAGTCGCGAGTACTTGTCTCCGCCTGGTATTTCCAGTTTCGCGGCAACTCGCCACTAGGGGAACTGCAAAGTCAAAGACGAGGGGGTCAGGCACCAGTTTTCGGCTGAGGGAATTTAGCTGAACACGGTGCGTGTTGACCGAAAAAGGTTCCAGACCCCAACTTCGCAGTTCTCCTGAAATCGCCACGGAAATCCTTGACATCAGAGGTCCGCTCGTGGTCTAATTGCTGGCGAAGTTGTCCGAATTTGATTTACGAACAATTTCGTCGGCCTGCTTCCGACCTGGCCAGCTCTGGAGCCACGCTACTGCGAACACCAAGCTAATTCGCGACCAATCAGTTTTTGATGAAGTTGTCGCGATGGTGTGTCGTCTTTCGTAGCAGCAGCGTTCTGAACTTTGCACCCACCGGTTTGGTGTGGGTTCCCACTTGTTCGTGTGTGCGTAGTCGATTCTGAAATCGATGGCGCGACGGTGGGCTCGCTTGTTCTAGGCAGCACTGCGACGAGCGACTGGCGGATTTGTCACCGCACGCAGCGAGGGGTGGAGCGCCGCCGCACAGCGGCTGCGCTGGGATCTGGTGGCTGCGTAGGGCAATTTCGGTGCTCGTATCGGACGGCGAACCATGGCTTGGTGTCGCGCAAGGCGTGGCGGCGTAGTTGGCGAACAGGGCGGGTGGCAACCCGAGCGCAGGGCAACCTGGAATCTGATTCGTACCTCCCGACGCAATACTTAACTTAATTCGAAACCCCATACGACGTTTTTCGTAAACGCCAAACGCACATCAGGAGTTTGATCATGCCGGCACTGAAACGGTTTAGCTTTGCACTGGGCTTGTGTTGGGCTGTAACTGTCGCGCCGACGCTTGCCACGGCCGGCGTGATGGGGCCATCGCTGATGATTCAATTTGGAGTCAACGGCGAAACCATGTCGCTCGAAAGTGTCGTGGAGGAATTAGGGGAAGGCGCGTTCGGCTATACGGGACAGCAACAAACCGACGATTTCTCATTGCGATGGAGCTTTGTAGGCAAGGCCGATCCGATCGCGGCAGGGTTCATTGCGGTGCAGAATTTGTCGAACGTCACGCTCAATTACACATTGAATATCACACAGCCTGTTTTTCCGGCCGTGACGCCCGCTTCGCTGACCGGCGGTTCGGTCGGCGGAAGCGTGACCGATGGGAATGGCGATGGCGCTACGTTTGCGAGCGTCGCCGGCTCGCCGATTTACCAATCGGAAATCGACGGAGCGAACTATGTCGCGCTGCTGAACGATCCGTTTTCCGTGACCGTGCCGGCGATTGTGGGCACCTCGACGATTGGCGCGGGTTCGTTTGGCACGCCGATTCCTAGCCTGCTGGGTCCGGCGGTGAACACGTCGCTGGGGATCACTGTAAAGTTCAGTCTCACCAGCCAAGACTTGGCGGCGCTGACGTTTAACTTTGCCGCGGTTTCGGTGCCCGAACCGAGCAGCATAGCGCTGTTGGCCACGGCCACGCTGGGTTTGATCGCCCTGGCACGCCGCCGTCGGTAGTGGTTTGACCAGAGCCAGAATTGTCGCTCGGCTGGGTTTTGTTTACCCCAAACCCCTTACGGGTTCGGGGTCGCTCCGCGTCACCCGGCCAAGCCGGGTTGACGCTCCAGCGGGTTTTGTTTACCCCAAACCCCTTACGGGTTCGGGGTCGCTCCGCGTCACCCAGCCAAGCTGGGCTGACGCTCCAGCGGGTTGCCATCGCATCCAAACGCGATGACGCGGGTGCGTCGAGTTCTTCCTGGGGCTGCTAGGTCGCCTATTTGGTGCCCCTTCGCTCCGCCCACGTGCCCGGGCGAATTCTGGAAACGGCCCTGGGAACGATGGGGCCACTGGTTGTCCGACTCGGGTGCAGGTCATTTGCCACCTGGCACCGGGGCATTGCGCTGCGGCTTGCTTGAAGGCACCTCGGCAAGCCAACTACAATGAATCAGGAGGAGTCCGCTCGGGTCTCCGCTGTTGGGCCGATCTTCGGCTGGGATCTGGAAAGAGATTGCCAGCGGAATCGCGATTCACTGATTTTTAGAGTTCGGCGCCCCCAGGCATGGCGGCCGGGTTCTGGCACGCGGCTTGCTACAAATGGCCGCGGGGAACTGCAAAGAGAATTGCGGGGACCAGAGCACTGGCAAAGCCGGTGGCACCCAGCGCGTTGACCGAAAAAGATTCCGAACCCCGACTTTGCAGTTCTCCTGAACAAACGGTCGGCCGGTAGCCAAGGGACGCTGGAATCCGGTTACCATGGTAGCAGCAGGCCGGGCGATTTCCGTGGGTGTTCGGGTTGCCGAAGAGACGATCCTGGGACGCGAAAAGAAGTCGAGGTAGCGTGATGCGCTGCGGCAAACGGCAAGGTTCTCGCCCGGTCATGGCCAGCTTGGCGGCCGGGCAACAAAGCGTGTACCGGTTGGGCCTGCTGGCGGTCGCAGTGGCCTGCATCAACTGGGGGCGTGCGACCGCCCAGGAGAGTGGACCGGCGTACAACCGTGAGATTCGCCCCATATTGGCGGCGAATTGCTTTACCTGCCATGGTCCGGACAGCGCGGCGCGCAAGGCCGATCTACGACTTGACCGGCGCGAGGCGGCCATCGAGCGTGGCGCGTGGACACCTGGCAACCCCGGTGAAAGCGAGGCCCTGCGGCGAATTCTCTCGACCGACCCCGAGGAGATGATGCCGCCGCCGAGCGCGCATCGCCAGGTAACGCCCGAGCAGCGCGAATTGCTAGCACGTTGGGTAGTCGCCGGTGCAAACTATGA
>CAYSXM010000470.1:0-4420 GCA_964434905.1 uncultured Pirellulales bacterium
GGTGTCGCTGATCACCACGCTGGAAGAACGCTTTGGCATCAGCGTCGACGACGAGTTCCCGTATCCGCGGCAACTGGCGGTACATTATTGGAAAAACGTGCGGGTGCTCAACCGGGGGTTTCCCGGCTGGGGGTGCTGCGAAGGGCACTTGGTACTGGAAGACTATTTGCGCGAAGACCCGAATTTGCGCGCCGTCTGCTATGGCTGGATCGACCACCACTGCCGGCGCAATTGGCTGCGCCAATCGTGGCATCTGAACAAGCTACGGTGGAATGGCAAGATCCCCCATTTCGAGCTGGAAAACGGGCATCTAAGATACTTGGGGCTGGAGCGAGCCGACATTGCGCAGGCCCCCGATGACGCCGCCACGACCGCCCGAGAGGAAGAGCTTTCCGTGGCGCTGTTGGTCGATATGGATCGGCTGTGCAAGGAGCGTGGGGTACCGTTTTTCCTGCTGGCCCTGACCACGCGCTATCTGAACCCCACCCGGGCCATCGAACGCGCCGCACAGGCCGGCGTGGCGGTGGTAGACATGCGCGACATGGAAGAGCCGTTTTACGCACACGATTGCCACCCGGTGCCGGCCTGGCATGTGGAAGTGGCAAGGCGGCTAGCGGCAGATCCGCGGCTGGCGTTTCTTCAACAACCGGTTTCGCCATCTGGCAGCGCCAGCGCAGCGCCGCGTGCAGCGCCACACGCGGTGCCAACCAACGGGAATGCGGCGCCATGAGCGAGAGCGAGGCTGCTGGCACCAAGGCCGTGCCACCCGAGTTGCCGGGCACCGCCCCGGATGTGTGTCGATCGGTCCAGGCTACCCCCGCACGCGCTGACGCGAGTTCGCGGGTGCGCCACCTGCTGACTGCAGGATTGTTGGCCACGGCCGGCGTATTTTTCGGCGCCGGCTTGTTTTTCGATCGCACACCGATCTGCGGCCTGGTGCTACTGGGGCGGCCGTTGTTGCTCAGCATTGGCTGGTTGGTGGCGGCGGCGGCGATCGGCCTGCCGCGGCGTTGGCCCGCGCTGGGTCTCGGTTTGTGGGTGCTGTTGGTCTCGTTTCTGGTGCTAGTCAACCTGGCGGGTTATCTGGCGGGCATGCAGGGACAATTCCTGTGGAACGTGCCGTTTCGCACGCACCCCGCCTATGGCCATGCCGGGGTGCCCAACACCACGGGTCTGCACTGGCTGCACCCCGATTTCCGGGCGCGCTATTCGTTCGACGACCAGGGTTGGCGCGTGATGCCGCGGCCCAAGGCGCCCCGGGGCGAGGTGCTGATGCTGGGCTGCTCCTATACCTTTGGCACCGGCGTGCAAGACGACGAGACCTATCCGGCGGTGTTGGCCACAGAGTTCTGGCCAAACTACCGCGTGGTTAATCGCGGATTTCCGATGTTCGGCACGGTGGAATGTTGGGTGGTGCTGGAAGAATTCCTGGCCCGCGAACCGCTGCCCCGCGCGGTGTGCTATGGATTCATCGACGATCACTTGCGACGCAATTGGCTGCGCCAGTCGTGGCATGCCGGCAAGCGAGCTTGGGGGGCTAAGGTGCACCACGTGGAGGTCGAAAACGGCACCCTGGTCGACCACGGTCTGGTCGACCCCAGCCTGGCCGACAAGCCCGACAGCGACGCCACGTTGGCCCACGAGGAAGCGATCACGATTGCCCTAGTCGAGCGGATGGCAGCGGATTGCCGCCGGAAGCAAGTTCCGTTCTACCTGCTGGCCTTGAACCAGCGGTATCCGATTACCAACCGGGTGGTAGCTGCTGCGCAAGCTGCGGGAGTCGACGTCATCGATTTGCGCGAGGTAAACAACAGCTTCTTCCCACACGACACGCATCCCACGGCCGAGTGGGACGCGGCGATTGCCGCAGCGATTGCCGCCGACCCGCGGATGGCGAAATGGGGCGCACGGTAGATCGCGCGTTTTTCGTCCTGCCCAACTTCAACCCCGTGGGGCCGCGTGCACGGCAGCCAGTGGCCCCGGATCAGACCCCGATAAGCCGGCGGAATTCCGTGAACAGATAGTGGCTATCGTGTGGCCCGGCAGAGGCCTCGGGGTGATATTGCACGCTGAACGCCGGCCAGCGGCGATGTCGCACGCCTTCAATCGTGCGGTCGTTCAAGTTGCGGTGAGTCACCTCCAAGTCGCACGGCAGCGATGGTTCGTCCACGGCGAACCCGTGGTTTTGCGAGGTGATTTCCACCCGTCCGTTACCTTCGTTCAACACCGGCTGGTTGGCTCCGCGATGGCCAAATTTCAACTTGAACGTCTTGGCACCACAGGCCAGCGACAACAACTGATGCCCTAGGCAGATGCCAAACACCGGTTTCTTGCCCAACAGCCCCCGGATGGTGCCGATCGCATAGTCGAGGGGTTCCGGGTCGCCTGGGCCGTTGGACAGGAACACGCCGTCTGGCAGTTGTTCCAGCACTTGCTCGGCCGTGGCGGTCCCCGGCAGCACGGTGACCCGAAAGCCTTGGTCGACCAGGTGTCGGGCGATGTTCCATTTCATGCCGTAGTCGAGCGCGACGACATGGGGCGCCCCTGGTTGGGCGGCTGCCTGTGCTGATTGGCCGTCGAGATGGGTCCAGGTGCTGAGCGAGGTTTGCCAGGCGCGCGGTGCAGCGGGTACCACCTCGCGCACGAGGTCGCGCCCCACCAATCCAGGGCACGCTTGGGCCTTCTGCACCAGGCTGGCTTCGTCCAAGTCGGTAGTCGACAGAACCCCCTTGAGCGCCCCCCGCGTGCGCAAACGCCGCACCAGGGCTCGGGTGTCGATGCCGGCCAACCCCACCACGCCCCACCGGCGCAGAAAGGCATCGAGCGAGTCTTGCGAACGAAAATTGCTGGCAATTCGGCTCAACTCGCGTACCACAAAGCCCGCCAGGTGAATCCGCTGGCTTTCGGCATCTTCGTCGTTTACGCCGTAGTTACCAATTTGGGGATAGGTCATCGTGACAATCTGGCCACGATAGCTCGGGTCGGTCAGAATTTCTTGATAACCGGTCATCGAGGTGTTGAAACACACCTCGCCATCTAGCTCGCCGGCAGCGCCAAAGGCCTGCCCGGTGTAGACGGCGCCATCCTCCAAGGCAAGTTTCGCGGTAGTGGTCATTGGTCGCCTTGGTTTTTGGTAGTGGCCCGACGGTGCGGCGCGCGCAGGGCATTTCGACGCTGTCTAAAGTCCGTGCCCAACCCAGCCCGATAGGCACAGTACGGCTGTGGGTCTCCGGACAACGTCGCCAGACGAAGTCCGGTCAGCCTCGTACAGAGGGTTCTCGTCCCGGCGAACGAGAGCCCTCTTTTTTTATGCGCCGGGTGACCGTGCGACCGAACAAGCCTACTGCCGACCAACAAGCTGGGTAAAATTCCCCAGAGTATAGTTGGCGATCGCCACACACGGAAGCGGCAGCATGGCCTGCCTGACAAGTCGCTGCCACCCTTCGATTTGCGTGCATTCGGTGGAGGTAACCACTTGGTGCCGCAGTTCGGTGCGGCAGCGGCATCCCCAAGCCTGGCGGAGACAAATCGCTAGGAGATCGGCCGCGGATCGTAACGGTCGGCAGGCAAATCGATCGGTTTGGTCCGGGGCTCTAGTTCGCCCGCTTCGCGCCGCAACACGGCCACCAGGCTTACTCCGTGCGAGTAGCCGGGCCCGTGGCCATCGAGCGCCCGCACCAATCGTCGCGACTCGCCGGCAAACCAGCTCCGCAGCAACTCGTTGAGCACCCAGGGGGGCATCTGAAAATCGGTGCCGGACGTTCCCAGCGTCTCGCCGCGCCAGCGGTTGACCGCGCGAACCGTTCGGACCACGGGAAACAACCGCGTGTTGAAATGCGACACCAGGCGCGTCGTGACCGGCAATCCTTCCCAGAGCCGTGTAAAACGTTGCCGATCGTACCGACGGTAATGCCCAAAACTCTCGTCGTGCCGCGACCACAACCGCAAGTCCGCAGGAACCGTGACCAGAAAATGCGCTCCGGGGCTGGCAGCCGCCAGCAACTGCGATAGCAGCAGAAAATCGTCCGGAACGTGCTCCAACACGTCCATTAGCAGCCAGGCCGAGGCTTGCGCCGTCGCCGCGCCGAGGTCTTGGGGTGCAAACCCCTGCTGGAAGTCGACACCGGGAAACCGCAATCGCGCCAAGTTCACCGCGTCGGCCGAGGTGTCGATCCCTAGGCAGCGGTAGTCGTGGGCCAGTTGCGCCAGATTGGCCCCCGTGCCACAGCCCACGTCGATCACCAAGGGCAGCGGCGGCGTGCCCGGCGCGATCACCTGGTGCAACAGGCGATGCACAATCGCGCGGCGCGCTGTGAACCACCAGTGGTGTGTTTCGACCTCGGCATGAAGCTGGATTTGCTCGCACTGCATGCCGCATCATCCTTTGTGCCTGGGGGGGTGGGGGCCGGCGGGCAGCGGG
>CAYSXM010000471.1:0-4413 GCA_964434905.1 uncultured Pirellulales bacterium
ATGGATGATTCCCTGTGGGGTTGTGCCTGGAACGGGCGCACCACGCGGCATGCGCATCGGTGGCCGACGGTCTACCAAACGCTACCCTAGGGGGCCGGTCGGGGCGGGTCAAGCCGCGCCATCTGGCACCACCCGGCCAGGCCTTGTTCCCAGGTCGTGGCCGCCCGCCAACCCAGGCGGCACGCGGCGTGTTCGGTCGAGGCAACCTGCACTTCGGGCTCATGAGCGCGTCGGGCGATGACTCCCATCTTGAAAAGGTGTTTGGCGTCGAGCAGCGTAGCGACCTGATTCAACACCTCGGCCACGGCGGTTGCACGGCCTGTACCCAGGTTGACTTGCTCGAACCCCTGGGGGGGGCGTTCGACGGCGAGTCTAAACGCTTGGGCCACATCGTCGACAAACACAAAATCGCGCAGTTGTCGCCCATCGGAAAACTGAGCCTTCTGGCGCGCGACCGCCTGCCGCACCGCATGCGGCAGCAGCATGTCGCCAGATTGTCCGGCACCATAAACCACGAAAGGGCGCAGCCACCAGGCGGACTTTCCCGTTCGCGCGCACCAACCCTCGACCAGACCGGCCGCCGCGCGCTTGCTCCAGCCATAGGTGGATAGCGGACCGCGGGCAGGTGCGGCGTCGTCGATCTGGCCCGATTGAGCGCCAAATTCCTCGGCCGAGCCGGCAACCACCAGATGTGCCAAGCCTCGCTCGGTCCAATGATCCAGCAGCACAGCCAGGTCGTGGACCAAACGCGACGCTTCTGACCACGTGGCTCGTCGCGAGGTATTCCAAGCGAGATGCACCAGCACAAAGGGCGGCTCGATCCAAGGCAGGCTTGCCGCGTCTCCAGGGCGATAGCCATGATACTGGGCCTCGGTCGAGATGGCTGGGCGATTGGTTCCTCGCCCCAGAGCGTGCACCTCATGGTTGGCAGACAGGCAGGCGTCTACGGTCCGACGCCCGAGGAACCCGCTGGCGCCAGTCAACAATACGCGCATCGGTTGGTCGCCAATCAGACCTGGGGTCGGCGGCCTGGGGTGCCTGCCAAGCGGGCGGTGACTAGAGGCCGCCGCTAGCCACTGAACGCGGTTTGTGCGGTGTCGACGTTCGGGGCCAGGCCGTCCAGGTGCAGGGCATGCATGTGCAGGCCGGGTGAACGCCGGAATAATCGCATTTGACCGCGCAGCGAGGCGACGACCGTGTCGCGACCGGCATGCGGCACATCGGCCACGGTTTCCGATGGCAAGGTGGCCACACGCAGCGACGAGGTACGCCGCAACGTTTCTCCCAGCGCTCGTCGCAAGCTCTCCGACGAAGGGCCCCCGGCGGCGATCACGCGATCGTAATTGCGAATCAAGGCGGGCAGTAACTCGTCGCGAATCGCCGGGCCTAATCGCATGGCCAACACGGCCGTGTGGGGCAGCGACATCGCGTCGCGGCGATCCCAGGCGACAACGATGTCGGCAGTCGAGAGCGGGTCGGTAAAGACCGCGGGATCTCGAAGAATCAACGCGTCGTAGTCGGTTAGTACCAATTCGGTGCCGGCACGCAACTGATGCACTAGCTGGAGCAATGCCTGCGGCTTGTGACGTTCCAGGGTGGCAATGTCGGTCTCGCGCGCGGGGGCTTCGATGGTGCCCGCCAGGGCAATTCCAAAGCGCGAGGCATACTCAGTCAAGTCGCCCAAGGCACCGTCGATGCTGTCCATCGGAAGGCCGCGCTTGGGGGTCGTGCGGCGCGGAGCAATGGCCAGGTACATTCCGCTTGTGGCGGGTTCAGCAGAGGGAATCGTGGCCGGCGCGACGACCGGTCCGGCGGGCGGCAAGGCCGATTGCCGCTCGTGCCGCGAGGCTTTGAGGTGCACAATCACCGCTTCAGACGGTGGTGGTCCGTCGTCCAGGTTGTGCATTGTGTGAAACTTATCGGCCAAGGGACGACAGACCAGGCCCCCTTGGCAATACAGCATCCCCTCGGCGAAGGCGCCTTGCTCCACGAACCGATGTAGCGACCCGAACTGTTCGCCGCGACGGGCCCACGTTTCCACTGCCGCCAGCGTGGCTGGGGTTCGCCGAACGAGCAACACGGCGGCGTTGAAAAGTGCACTAAAACAGTGACCCGGGCGATATTTCACTGCCAAGTCCGCTTCGTCTAGCAGGCTGACCAGTTCGTCGAGCGGCTGCATTACGCGGCAATCCGCATCGAGACACAATAGCGGCCCGTCGTGAACGCGTAGCGTTTCCCACAGATAGCGAGGCTTGTTCGCCGTGTTCTTCCACCAATCGCCCAGGTCCGGGGCTTCGATGGCCCGCACGGGGTAGCCAAATCTGGCGGCACTGGCTTCGAGTTCGCGCGCCTGGTCGGCATAGCTGCTGCCACGCGCGTACTTGCAAACAATCAACAGCTTGTCGATGTCGGCCATGGTGCCCCCTTGTGCGGCGCCAACCGGGCGGGGCCGGGCGACGCGGAAAAACGGCGAACGCTGTCAATTACCCGGTGCTTGCAACCGTGGCTTGCCAAGAGGCAAGATTCCTGCCTGCTGTGAGCCGCCCGCTCGGGTTGCCCGCTCGCGACCTGCGGCGACGCTACGGGCGCAAGTCGCTCTGGCGATCTGGCAAGCCTGTCGGGCAATGACGATGGTATCGACAATTCGGCCGACCGACCCGCAGACAATAGGGCACCGCAGGCGCAACCAACGCGGGGGCAACAACATCGATCGCCGAGCGCCAGCCTGCGATACGCCACGAGAACGGCGACATGTAGAATTTGGGAGACACAGGGAAACCAGGTGGCGACGGCCGATTACCAGCTTATGCTGGCAGCGGTCGTTCTATTCCGCCGCCGGCTCGGCCATTTCCTCCGAACTGTCGCCCGTGTTGACGGGCGCGTCTTCGGTGGCGTTCTCGGCATCTCCCTCGGCACTCGTCTCGGGTGGCAAGGGCGATTCGTCGATGGTGAGGGGAATTTCCTCGCCCGAGGGCAAGATCAGCACGCCTTCGAGCTGAGCTGGCGCGCCCTGCTGGGGGTTCGTGTTGCGTAGCTTGACCGTGGCACTACCTTTGGTGCCCTTGAGTCTCATCAGGAACTCGCCGCCGCCAGAGGCACCACCGCTAAACATGGCAGCCCAATCGAAGTTTGCCTCTTGCAACTCGCCCACATGCTCTTGCACCACGGGGTTTTGGGCCAGCGAAGTCTTGATGGCTTCGGTGCCCATGTTGAGGCCGAAATAGAACATCCCGGCACAACCGCAGCAGACCAATAGCGAGATAGCCCCGGACACCGCCAAGATGATCCACAGGCACCCCCAGCCGCCTCGCTTTTGCTCGAACGGCTGTTGCACGTACGGAGGGGGTGGGGGCATGGTGCTCATCGAGAACTCCCAGGTGGCGGTCGACCAAGCGGCAACGTGCGCTGTTGGTTAATGGTCTTGTAATTGGCCCGGGGCGAACAGTAAAGCGGGGGGCAGAAAAAGGCAGCATTTCAGCGGTGCACCGGCACCAAGCGATTCGCCAATGGCCGCTTGGACCCCGGCGAGGTCAGTTGAGGTGACCTGCGACCCCTAAGCCCGAATTCTTCATGAGCCTTCTGCTGCAGAGCCGAACGTGTCACGTCTGCTGCGTCATTCCGCAATCGCCCCTGACTCACGCATTCAGTAATACGCTGCACCAGGCACGGTGAGCCGTGAATCAGTACACGGTCTCGGGTGCATCGAGGAAATGTTCCACGCCGTCGGCCTTGGCGATGACGGTCACGCCCGATTCGCTAATCGTGAAACCGCGCGCCAGGTCGAGTTCTTGGTCGTAGCCGATTTCGGCCCCGGGCGGAATGTGAACTCCTTTGTCGATGATTGCCCGACGAACTTTGGCATGCCGGCCGATGTGGACCCCTTCGAACAAGATGGAGTCCTCAACACGTGAATAGCTGTTGACCCGCGTATTGGGCCCCAGAATCGAGCGTTCGACGCGTCCACCGGAAACGATCGAACCGAGACAGACCACGCTGTCGAGCGCGCGGCCGCGGCGCGCCTCGGGACCCGATTCCGCAAACACGAATTTCGGCGGCGGCAAGGTGGGGTGATAGGTGCGAATCGGCCAACGCTGGTCGTACAGGTTGAGTTGGGGATCGACCGAGACCAATTCCAGGTTGGCCTCGTAATAGGCGTCGAGCGTACCGACGTCTCGCCAGTAGGCCTCTTGCTTGCGGTTCTCATCCATGAAAGAGTAGGCCATCACGCGGTGGGTGTCGACCACCGATGGCAAGATGTTCTTGCCGAAATCGTGGTCGCTTTCGTTGCGAGTGGCATCCTTGCACAACTGCTCGAACAGGAACCGAGCGGTGAACACATAGATGCCCATCGAGGCCAGGATGTGTTCCGGATCGCCGGGAATTGTCCGCGGCACCGCGGGTTTTTCCTGGAAG
>CAYSXM010000472.1:0-4403 GCA_964434905.1 uncultured Pirellulales bacterium
GGCGAAAATTTCGCTGGCGCTGGCGCTGTCGCCGTCGATCAGCACCACCAGGGGCACGCGCCAGGTGCCGGCCCGATGGGCCGAATAGCTGTAGTCTTCCTGGGGATTGCGGCCTCGGGTCGAGACGATCGTACCTTGGTCCACGAATTTGTCAGCGGCCTCGACCGAACTGGTCAACAATCCGCCGGGGTTGCCGCGCAAATCGACAATCAGGCTTCGCATGCCCTGCCGGTGCAGCTTCCACAGCGCGGTATCCAAATCGCGGGTGGTGGTTTTTTGAAAGCAGATGAGCTTCAGGTAGCCGATGCCCTGCGACGAATCGACAATCCGCACATCGTCGACGCTGGGCACGTCGACCTGCTCGCGCCGCAGACGCAGCCGCCGTGCCGACTGCCCCGCCGCGGCTACCGTCACCTCGACCACGCTCCCCTCTTCGCCCTGCAACAGGTCGGCCGCCTGGTCGGTCGACAGATCGTGCGTGGTCCGGCCATCGACCGCCAGGATGCGGTCACCCGCTCGAATGCCGCCGCGCGCCGCGGGGCTGCCGGTGATGACCTTGACAATCGACAAGGCGCCGTCGATCGCCTTGAGCTCGACCCCCAGACCGACAAAGTTGCCGTCGATCTGTGAATACACCTCGTTGAGTTGGCCCGAGGTGAGATACGTCGAATAGTCATCGAGCGCGTTGGCCGCGCCGCAAACAAACTCCAGCAACACCGCCACCGGCGGCAAGCCCACGCGGCGCTCGGCGTGGCGGGCCAGTTGGCGCGCCGCCTCGCAGGCGCTGGCGCGGTCGGTGGCCGTCGGCAACCAGTCGCCGGAAACCAGTTCCTGGCGCGCCGCGTCGATTTCGTCTGGTCCACGACCCGGTAGGTGAAGTGCTACAAAATCCTCGTCGTATAACGCCGTGGCCAAACCGGCCCGGCCAGAACCCAACAGCGCGTTCCAGTCGGGCTCGTCGACATAGTGCGATTGAATTTTCAACAGCACTTCGTTGTATAGACCGGCCGCATCCGACTCGGGCAGGCTGCGCAGCACTTCGCGGAAGGAACTGTCGGCATAGCGTCGCGACAGATCGTAGTGGATTTTCGCCGCGTGAAACCGGTCGGTCAGCGGCGCGTGGCCCGGGTGCGCCCGCAACGCGTCTTCATAGAGGGTCAGGGCCTCGCCCCAGCGGCGGCCCCCTTCCAATTCGGCGCCGCGACGTAGCAAGTCGTCGACCGCGCCGGCCGATTCACTGCCCGGGGTAAACGACACCTGGGCACGGATGGCTGCTGGCCCGAGCAGGGCCAAGACCAGCACCAGCGCAAACCGACACCTCGGCAAGACCCATTTCCGCATTGTGTTTGTCCGTTCCGGGCAGGGAGGCGCGCCACGTTCGGAAAATCGCCCCGGATGTGCCGCCGGCGCGCCCCATGAGGCGCCCCTCAGGCCATCCCTGCCTTAGCGGGCTAAAACCAGGTGTGTCACTTTACAGCGCGAACCAGCGGAGGGTCCAAACCGCCAGCCAACAGAGAGTATATGCCACGTTCCCCTGGTGGTCAAAAAACCATTCCAACCGAAGATGCTCGCATTTGCCTCTACAATCCGGTCGACCCCTGCCACGGGGTGCCCAACGTGAGGGTGGTACCAGGGGTGCGCCAAGAATTTGTTGCGCCAATTCTTCCCGCCGCACCTGCCGCGCGCGTTGTAGCCGTAGAAGGGGGTCTGTGCTACGACCCTCAGGTGTCGCACGGTCGCCAAGCACGCTACAACCGCTGGCAATGAACGCGCTGTCGGTCGCGGTTCAGGCGAACCTGGTAAACCTTGCTGGTCACGGGCTTGGTAGCGTTGGTGGCCGCGTGACATGTGGGGCCCGCTGCACGATCAAATGCGCACCACGCGACACGACCGGGCCGATTGCATTTGCTTGTGACACAACAGCAGGGCATCGCGGGCCAGCTCGCCCGACAATACCTCCGACGGCCTGCCGCGCCCGACGGCACGTGCCACTTCGGCCAGCTCGGCGACAAACGGAGCCACGTCGTCCCCCCGGGCCAGTTCGGGGCGCTGGATCGATCCGCCGTGCCCTAGCACCGTCAGCGGAATTCCGGCCGGCGCTTGGCCTGAGAGCACCTGCAGGTCGTACAGCACGGTTGCCCGCTCGAAATACAGTTCGAAGCCATGGGTAAACGGGCGGCCACTCTGTGCGATCACGCCGGCCGTGGCATGGACATTCAATAGGGGTTGGGGGTAGAGAAACTGGGTCGAAATCCGCTGCACTACCTCGCCGCGTGGTGGCCCCTGGCTGAACACGCCGGTGGGCTGGCCCGCCAGCAGGCGCAGGAAATGTGCGTCGTGAATGTGCAAATCGACCAGCGGCCCCCCGACGGTGCGCGGGTTATAAAAATCGGGCAGCCAGGTGGGCTCGGAAATCAAGCGGCGAAACTCTCCGCCCAGGAACCTTCCCCAGCGTTGGCGCCGCGCCGCGGCCAAGACAAAGGCATATTCCGGAAAGAACGGCAGCACGTGGCCGATACTCAAAGTTTTTTTCGCGCGGCGCGCGGCCGCTAACATCCGATTCGCATCGGCCACATCGAGCGCCATCGGCTTTTCGCACAGCACGTGCTTGCCGGCCCGCAGCGCGGCGATTGCCACGGCGGCGTGTTGGTCGGGCGGCAGGCAAATGTCCACCAGGTCGATGCGCGGGTCGTCCAGTAGTTGCGCGAGCTGTTCATAGGCGCGCACTGGAGCCAGGTCGACCTGCTCGCCCGGCGGACCAAAGTTCCCTTGGATGCCGCGCCAATCGCCCCCGCGTTTCCGCGCGGAACGGCTGACGATCGCCTCGAGCCGCAGGCCGCGCACGCGCTGGTAGGCCAGGTAGTGAATCCAGCCCATGAAGCCGACGCCCACCAGGCCCACTCGAATCATGTGCCCGTGCTCCGCGATAACAAGGTGGTGAATCGCGCGTAGGCTTCGTCCCAGCGGGCCGTCTCGCGCGGATGATAGGTCTCGACGGGGAACGAGCGGCGGATCACCTCGCGCGCTTCGGCGATCGAGCCGCAGGCACCCGCGGCGATCGCCTGTACCGCCAGGTTGCCCAGTGCCGTGGCCTCGACCGGGCCGGCCACCACGGTACGGCCACAGGCGTCGGCCGTGGCCTGGCACAGTTGACGATTGCGAGAACCGCCCCCCACCACGTGAATCGTCTGCAGCCGGTGACCCACCAGCTCCTCGAGCCAGGCAAACACCTGCCGGTATTTCAGCGCCAGGCTTTCCAGAACGGTGCGCACTACCGCGCCGGCCGAAGCAGGCTCGGCCTGGCCGGTGTCGCAACAGAACTGCCGAATTGCCGCGGGCATGTCGCCGGGCGCCATGAACGACGCATGGTCCGGGTCGACCAGCGTGGCGTGTGCCGGCGCTTGCTCGGCCGCCGCCAGCCAGTTCTCCCAGGGTGCGTCTTGGCCTGCCTCGGCCCACACCCGACGGCATTCTTGCAACATCCACAATCCGCTGATGTTCTTGAGCAGCCGCGTGGTGCCGCCCACGCCCCCTTCGTTGGTGAAGTTCAATTCCAAACAGCGCGGCGAAAGTACCGGCCGCGCGAGTTCAACCCCCATCAGACTCCACGTGCCCGAACTGATGTAACACCAATCGACCGCGCCATCGGCGGCGTTCGCCGCGGGTACGGCCACTACGGCGCTGGCCGTATCGTGAGTGCCGGGCAACACCACCTGCACACCTGCCAGGCCGGTCGCGGCGACGACCTCGCGCGCTACAGGCCCCAACACGGTTCCCGCTGCACTGACTGGTTGAAATATTCGTTGCGGCAAGCCGAACCGGTCGATCAACTGCCAGGCCCAATCGCCCGTTGCCGCGTGCAGGCACTGGGTGGTCGACGCGTTGCTTTGCTCGTTCGAGGCCACGCCCGATAGCAGCCAGTGGAACACGTCGGGCATCAGCAGCAAGCGCTCGGCTACATCCAACTGGGCCGAACCGCTCTCGACCAACGCCAGCAATTGGAAGAGCGTGTTGAAGGGCATGAACTGCAAGCCAGTGGCGGCGAAGATCTCTGCGCGGGGTACCCGCGCGAACGCGCGCTCGAGGACTCCCTCGGTACGCCGGTCGCGATAGTGCACGGGGTTGGCCAGCAATTCGCCCCCGGGCCCCAAGAGCGCGAAGTCGACACCCCAGGTGTCGACCCCCACGCTGGCCACCGAGCCGCCGGCTTGGCTGGCGGCCGCGCGCAAGCCTGTCAGGACTTCGCCCCACAAACCCAACAGGTTCCAGTACAGGTGCCCGGCCGCCAGCGTGGGACCATTCGGAAAACGGTAGCACTCCTCGAGCGACAACTTCTGGCCATCGAATCGTCCACACACCACCCGGCCGCTCGAGGCGCCCAGGTCGACCGCGAGATACACTTG
>CAYSXM010000473.1:0-4397 GCA_964434905.1 uncultured Pirellulales bacterium
CACCGGGTTGCCCACGTCGACGCTGGGTGTAAACACGCGCGTGCTGATATCCCAGGTGCCGAACTCGATGTCGCTATCGGCCAGGCTGACGGTTGTGCCGCCGGCCACGTGATATCCGGCAAACTCACGCCCCGAGGCGCGAATCGTGGCAGCGGGTTCACCCACCCGCGCCACGGCAGCCATAGCGGCCGCATCGGCCGCGGTTTGCAACTCCGTGCGAACCAACACGATGTAGCCGATGTCCATGGCAAAGGCCACCATGCCCAGCAACATCACCAGGCTCAGTGCGAACAAGACCAGTACCGCGGCGCGACGAGACCGTGGTGGTTTTTTGGTTGGCGCAGACATCAGATTCTTGGCCTCCGGCAACGCGCAGACTTTTTCGCCCCGATGGGGTCAACGCGCCGCATCGAGGCAACCGCTTCCAGGGGGCTGGGTTCAAACAGTCCGTCGCCCGCTCGTTGTGCCTCTGGCGAAACATGTGTCGCAAATTAGGGGGTGTCAAACGGTTCCGGCGCGTAATTCCGCGCGGTTCGGATAGTACGATTTCTGCCAGACATGCTGGAGTTCGGGGGCCCTTACAACCGATGCAACACCTACGAAAGTGCCACGGGCACAAGCACACCACACCCCGAGGCTGGAGCCAGACGGCCAGGCAACCGGCTGCAACCCGGTCAAAGTGGGTTCGACTCCCACCGGCCTCTTTTCTCGGTGTGCTCCCGACTTCACCGCCGCGGCCAACTGGTCGTGGGCCCCGCCATGGGCTCCGTCCAGCCGTGCCCTGGGCGGTTTTTTTATGCGCCCCGATCGTCGACCGTCTGTTGTGGCGGGTCGCCGTACAATGATCTCGGTCGATGTTCGTTCAACACGGCCACCGACGCGGCGCGATCGTTTCCGTGAGTGCCCTGACACAACCATCCGCGAAAGTGCCCTATGAGCGATCTCCTCAAGCTGGGCATTTTAGGATGTGCCCGCATCGTGCGTCGCGGAATGGCCGAGGGCCTACGACAAAGCGGCGTGGCCCAGTGGTGGGCCGTGGCCAGCCGCGATCATCAGAAAGCCTCTGCCTGGGCACGCGAGTTCCACGTGCCCCGGCACTATGGTTCCTACCAAGCGCTGTTGGACGATCCGGAAATCGATGCGGTCTACCTGCCGCTCCCCAACGAAGAGCATCGCGTTTGGGCCCTGGCCGCCGCGGCAGCCGGCAAGCACGTGCTGTGCGAAAAACCATTGGGGCTCGACCTGGACGATGCCGAGGCAATGGTGCAGGGGTGCGCACAACAAGGCGTGGTTCTGATGGAAGCATTCATGTGGCGCCATCACCCGCGCACCGCACACCTGGTTTCCCTGCTGGCAGGAAGCCAGTTGGGCACGCTGCGCCAAATCAAGATGGATTTCTCGTTTCGCATTGACCCTGGCGACTGGCGACTGGATGCGGCTCGCGGGGGTGGCGCTCTGTACGACTTGGGCTGCTACGCCATCAACGCCGCGCGGCTGCTAGCCGGCAGCGAACCGCTGGAAGTGCTGGCCCGCGCCAGGCGCCACGCGTCGGGGGTCGATCTGACGACGGGTCTCATCGCGCGGTTTCCAAATGATGTGTTGCTGGTTGCCGATTGCAGCTTTGAATGCGCCTATCGCAACCGCCTGGAAGTGGTGTGCACTCACGGTACGGCAGAGCTACCCGACGGCGTGCTACCGGCGACCGCGGCCGAATTGCTGCTGCGTGACGCCGAAGGACATTCGCAAGTGGTCCGTTTTCCCGCGGCACAACAATATGCAGAACAGGTGCGAGCGTTCTGCGCCGGCGTGCGTGCCGGCGTGCTGCCCGCGCCCGCCGAAAACGGCTTGGCCAACATGCGCGCGCTCGATCAGGCTCGGCGCAGCTATCAGGCACCCTAGCTGCTGGCCAGGTACCGCGAAGGCGGCAGCGATTCCCAGCGCTTGAATGCGCGACGAAAATTTGCGGAGTCGGAATAACCCAACTTGTAGGCGATCTCCTCGACACTGAATCGGCCCGACTTCACGTGCTCGACCGCCAACGTGTGCCGTACGGACTCGAGTATCTCGCGATACGAGGTCCCTTCGTCCAACAACCGCCGGTGCAGCGTGCGCGGTGTGACGTGAAAGAGCCGTGCGGTGACCTGTAGCGACGGGAAGCCGTTCTGCTTTTCCAACAACAGCCGTTGCACCCGCGCCGCAAGCGACTCGTTGGCCGCCAGTTTTTCGAGCTCGCGCTGACAAATCTGCGCTGCCTGCTCGAAAACCTCGGGATCGGCCATTTTCAGCGGCACATCGAAGACCACAACTGGCAGCGTGAATCCCGCCCACGCCGCGCCATAGTGCACCGGGCACCCGAACAAATCGCGAGCCAATGCGGAATATTCAGGCGTGGCGAACGGGAAGGCAACCTGCCCCACCTGACAGGTTCCCATCGAAATGTCGTCGAGCATGTTCTTCACACTCAGCACCACGGCCTCGATCAGCGGGCGGTGCAAGTCGCCCAGCGCGCAGGTCTCGGTGAAACGAACGCGGACGTCGCCCTGGTCGATTTCGTGGCCGATGGCAACCAGCGAAATCCGCAACCGCACGAAGCGCTCGGTCAGCTCGAGCGCTTGCCGGATCGTGCCGGCGGTTTGGGCCGCATAGCCGAGAATGCCATGCGCACTGGCGTTCAGCCGGTCGCCAACCAACAGCCCGAACGCAGGCTCGCGCGACAACGCCAAGGCGTCGAGAACCAATTGCCGGAATACCGGTAAGGGAATCGAAAACGAGGGGTCGTCGAGCACCGCTGCGTCCAACCGGCTAAGACCCAGCCAATGGCCGATATCGGCCCCCAAGCAGCGCATCTGTTCGGCCATTTGCCGCAAGTAAAACACCGGCAGCGTTTGACCTGGCTCGGCCCTGGGTTGCATGCATCCCCCTACCCCTCCACTGTCAATAAATGACCCCCATTTGTCAATGAGTGACCCGTCGATTCAACCCCACCGCTGGTTAAAGTTGAGTTGTCGAGGCCATTTGAAACCGCGGAGTGGACATGGCGACCTGGCTATCTTCGGCGCGGCGAGTTGCCGCAACGATCAACGAGCAACCCCTTTCGGTCGAGCCGCGCGAGACCCTGCTTCAAGCAGCATTGCGCGCCGGCATTCCCTTCCCCTACAGTTGTCGGGTGGGCGCTTGCGGCACCTGCAAGTGCCGGCTCGTCGCGGGGCAGGTCAAGGAACTCACCGAGACCGGGTATCTGCTGTCGGCCGAACAGATCGACCAAGGCTACATCCTGGCGTGCCAAAGCGTGCCCCGCTCGGATGTCGCCATCGAAGTGGACCTTGCACCCCAGGCACCACCGCGCGTTGTGGCCGGACAGGTCGTCGCGCAAGACAAACTCACCCACGACATTACCCGGCTGACTGTCGAGCTCGACGAGCCGCTGCCTTATCGGGCAGGTCAGTTCGCGCAGGTCAGCATCGACGGCCTTCCGGGTGTTGTTCGCAACTATTCGTTTGCCACCCCGGCCCAGCCCGACGCGCGCATTAGCTTCTTCGTGCGCAAAGTGCCTGGCGGCCAGTTCTCGTCGCTGGTGAACGATCAGGAAGTCATTGGACGAGGTGTGCAGGTCGCAGGCCCCGCGGGCGATTTCTGGTTGCGGCCCAGCGACGCGCCGCTGCTGCTCGTGGCGGGGGGCAGCGGTTTGGCGCCGATTCTAGCCATGCTCGAGGCGGCGGTAGCCAGTGGCGTGTCGCGCTCGGCCACGTTGCTGTTTGGCGCGCGGGAAGAACACGATCTCTACGCGCTCGACGCGATCCAGTCCATCGCCCAACGTTGGCAGGGACGGTTTCGCTTTGTACCCGTGCTGTCGTCGGTTTCGGACGATACAACCTGGCAGGGCGAGCGCGGCCTGGTTACCGAGAAGATCGCCGCCCTGCAGGAACCAGGAGCGCATGTGTATCTGTGCGGACCGCCGGCGATGATCGACAGTGCGCTAGCGCAGCTCGAAACCCAGGCCGTGCCTTGCGAGCAGATTCATTTCGACCGCTTTACCACCCAGGCCGATACCACGGCCGAATCCGTACTGGTTGGCGCCGTCGGTTCGACGAACGCCACGCCGGGCGAGTCGCTAGCTGGCATGCTCGAGTATTTGAAATATTTTCTGTTCCATGCCGTGGGGCTGTTGTCGGCTGTCGCGATTGTGGCGGGTGGTTACCACACCACCCTAGGTTTGCTGGGCGTGTTGGCCATCTACATGCTGGGCGACGCCGTCTGCGGCGACGACACCTCGACGCCGCAATTCAAATACCCCGGCCTGCTCACGGCACAATTGTGGTTGGCGTTGCCGCTGGTTTCGTTTACGGTTTTCGCCGCGGTGTGGAGCGTTTGTGCAGGCGACCCACTCGGCTTCGGAG
>CAYSXM010000474.1:0-4370 GCA_964434905.1 uncultured Pirellulales bacterium
GGTCTCGTCCGAGAGGCCCTGTGCGTGACCATTCTTGAGGAACCAAGTGGCCTGCGATCGGTCGTAGAAACCGACACCATCGCGGCCGTCTCCGTTCCAGTCGCCGACCAGCGGCAACCACGCCGCGCCGGCGCGACCGAACGAGAAGGTTTCGTCCGAAATGCCTTGTGCGTGAGCGTTCTTCATGAACCAGGTGGCCGAAGCTGGGTCGTAGAAGCCGACGCCATCGGCGCCGTCGCCGTTCCAGTCGCCGACCAAGGGAGTCCAGTTGCCACCGGCGTGGCCGTAGGAGAAGACCTCGTCGGAAAGTCCCGCGCCCAACGAATTCTTCAGGAACCAGGTGGCCGTGGCGGGATCGTAGAAACCGACGGTGACCGAACCGTCGCCGTCCCAGTCGCCATACAGCGGAGTCCAGCCCGAATTGGCCGGTCCATAGCTGAATGTCACGTTGGGCAACTGGCTGCCGGCGGGGTTCGGCAGGCTAAACGTACTGGTGGTGGAGTCGTAGGAACCCAGTGCCGCGGCCGCCTTGGGCGACATGGTCGCGATGTTCGAGCCGCCCGGCACACTGGGTGGGTCAAAATTCCCCACGAGCGGAATTGCGAACTCGTCGCCCCATTGCGCGAACTGGTCGTGTCCCAGGGGGGTTTGCTGCCAGGGGTGATTCAACAGGTGCACCGAGCCCGCCGTGCGAGCCAAAATCAGATCGCCTTCGCCGCCGTCTCCGTCGTCGATGATAACGCCGAAATCGTTCGAGATCAGGAAGAACCACTCGGCCGATTCGCCCGGTGGCTGTGTGCTGCGTCCCGGATTCCACAGGCCAATGTCGTCGACCCCGTCGTGGTCCATGTCGGCCGCCACGGGAAAGTCCAGTTCGCCGTCGGCGCCAAACAAGAAATGGATTTGTTGAGGTTGCCCGAGGAAACTGTCGAGGTTGCCCGTCAGGCCGTTGGCCGCCAGATCGAAATAGAACGTGTTGGCCGTGTTGTCGTAGGTGGCGATGTCGTCGCGACCGTCGCCGTCGAAATCGCCGGCGATTGGAATCCCGCGCAGGGTGCCGGTAAAGCGGCCGCCCAGGGCAAAGTCGGCGGCATTGATCACATTGTCGGCATTGACGTCGAAATACCAGGTGCGGCCATCGAACAGCGCCACTTCGTCGCCGTTACCCGCGTTGCCGTCCCAGTTGCCGGCCAAGGCAATGCCGTCGATGTTGCCCGGTTGAATTACCGTCAGGTCGGTCACGTTGTCGCCGTCGGTGTCGATCAGCCAGCGCCAGTGACCATTGGTAAAGCCATAGGCCCCCAGCTTGTCGAACCCGTTGGCGGTGCCCGCCGAGAAGGCGTCGAAATTGCCCGCGAACAGCCCGTCGGTCTTATAGCCCAGGGTAACCTGCAGATCGACGTTGACGCGGTCGTTATTGAAGCCGGCCGGGTCGTAGATCTGGTTGCCGTTCAGGTCGATGGTGACATTGCCGCCCGAGAAATTGGCCAATTCGGGTCGGGTGTCGATGGTGAACCGAGCCACGAAATTTCCGCCAGGGACCCCATCGCCCGAGGGGAACTCCAGCGGGCTTCCCGGCCCCGCGGCGTTCGTCTCGCCATCGAGGGCGTTGCCCGCGTTGTCTGCCAAGGAATCGAGCACGGTCAGCGTGTAGCGATCGTCGGGCAACGCCTGGGCAAACACCAGTCGTGCCGTGCTGCGGCCCACCTGGCCGGCGACTGTTTCATCGATAAAGTCGACGCGGGTAATCAGGATCGGCCCTACGTGGTCGCCCACCAGCCGATAGTTGCCTGGCGCTTGGGCCAGGGTCGGGTTGACCGCGGGATAGACAAAGCCGAGTCCGCCATCGACTCGCGAGGGCCGATCGGTAAAGAGCACGTCGAGCCCGAACACCAGCGGCGTGGGGCGGGCGGTCGGTTTCACCTGGAACAAGTCGTAGCCCGGCGCGGTGGGAACTTCGACCGCAGCCACCCTGGGGCCGCGCGTATCGACGAACACATCCAAGAAGGTGGCAGTAGACAAATTGCCGGCCACGTCCTCGGCGGTGGCGCCCAACTGGCGCTGGCCGTCGAGCGGAAACACGAGAGGATCGTTCAAGTCGCGATTAGGCGTGAGCGCGTAACGGCCATTGGGAAAGGCCTGGTTGCCATCGAACGGCACGGCCACCGCCACGCCCAGCGGTGTGTCGGAACCGTTGATCACGCCCGCGGAGATCGGAGCGCCGTCGCCAAACAGGCGGATCACGGCATCGGCCTCGTCCAGCCCCACTACGCCGGCGGCGCTACGGTTGGTAATGCGATCGACCAGCGTGCTGGGTTGATTGGCCAAGCCGCTGTCGGTGGTCGCTGGGTCGAGCGACAAACCCGGCGCGGCCGGGGCCACGGTGTCGACATAGACAATCAGGAAATAATCGTCGCTGAGGTTGCCTGCCAGATCTTCAAACTCGAGCTTGAAGTGGTGCGTGCCATCGACCAGCGCGCCGAGGGTATCGGTAAACAGCCCGACGGGTACCAGGCCGCCAAACTTGGTGAACGAATCGACCAACAGCACCTCGGGTGCGGCGCCGGGTCCGTCGATCAGTCGATCGTACAGTCGATATTTGATCGTGTGGCTGGCAGGTGCATCGCCGGTGGGCACGCGCTCGTGCGACGTCGACGTCATGGTCGGCGTGTTGTCCCGCGTGATGTTGTCCACGTCGCTGCGCCCGGTGTCGCTGGCCGCGGTGAGATCGAGGGCCGGCGTGTTGGGCGCCTCGGTGTCGATCGTGACGACCAGCGGAGCACTGGGCAGGCTGATATTGCCGGCCAGATCCTCGGCCACGGAGGTCAGATTGTAGGTGCCGTCGCGCAACGGCTCGACGGTGACTTCCCAGGTGCCCAGGCCATCGGCTTCTGCCTTGTTGGTCAGATCGGAACCCACCTGGGTCTCGCCGACTTGTCCGGCCACACCGCCCGAAGGTGTGGCTTGCACGCGCAGCTTGGCGTTGGCTTCGGCCAGCCCCACAATGGCTGGCTGCATCTTGTTGGTCACGTTGTCGTTGTCGAACATGCCGCTATCGCTCGAGGCCAGTAGGTCGAGCATGGTGGGTGCGGTGGGGGCGGTGCGGTCGATGATCAACTGCAACTCTTCCGACTGGTCGCTGACGTTGCCCGCCAAATCGGTCGCTTCGGCGCTCAGCAGGTGCGTGCCGTCGGCCAATAGCCCGCCGGGCAGCGCGGTGAAGTCGATCAGCCGCAGGGTAAAATCACCCGCCGGCATGTTGAAGGTGTCGATCACCGTTTCGCCATCCTTGATGACCACGCTGGTACCGCCCTCGCCGGTAACGCGGAAGCCCAGGCTGACCAGTTTGGTAATGTTGTCGAACTTCGACATGCCGGTGTCGAATTCGTCGCGCAGATCCAGGGTGGGGCGCTGCGGTTTGCCCCCCTGGCCCAGGTTGTCGATGATCAGATTGGGGGCCAGCGCTGCCGAGGGCGCGCTGAGATTGCCAGCCAGGTCCTCGGCCGTGGCGGTGATGGAATAGGTGCCGTTGGCCAGCGGCTCGACCGTAATCTCCCACGTCCCCAGGCCATTGCCCAACATGCCGTCGGAACTATCGGGCCCGGCAATTGCCTGACCCACCAGGCGGCCGTTGGCGAAAACGCGCACCACGGAGTTGGCTTCGGCCGTGCCGTCGAAGGCGGGCGATACCACGCTGGTGCGGTTGTCGGAATTGGAATTGCCCGTATCGCTCGAGGGCAATAGGTCGGGCACGCTCGGAGCGGCCGGGGCCACGGTGTCGAGCGTGAGAACCAGCACGGGGCCGAACCCGCCACGGCCACTTGCGGGGCTGGCAGCGCCGCCGGCATTGCGCTGGCCGTCGAACATCCGTACGGCGGCAGTGACAAAATTTTGACCGTCGACCAACGCGCCCGCTGGCAGGTCGATGGTGAAGACGGTGTTGTTGGTACCGAGCACGACCGTGGCAAAACCGCGGCTTTGTCCGCCGGTGAACACTTCGACCGCGGCACCCGCCAGGTTCGACGCGACCTGGGCCGGCGACAAGACCGGCACGCCTAGACCCGACAGATCGGCCACGACCAGCAGGGTGGGCTGGGCCACACGCGTGACATTGTCGCCCAGGTTGCGACCGCTTTCGCCGGTAGGGGAAAGCGAAACGGCATCGGGTCGAGGAACGGGGAAGTTTTCGATCTCCAACGAATAAGCGGCGTTGGTCGTGCCGGCGGCGGCGCCGGCTACCGAGATGAAATACATCTGCTGCGCCACGACGGGGATCAGCAGCGATTCTCCATCGGCGGCCGTGGCCGCGCTGGCACTCAGGTTGCCGAAGCCATCGCGCACGAACAGGCTCAAATCGCCTTGACTATTGG
>CAYSXM010000475.1:0-4365 GCA_964434905.1 uncultured Pirellulales bacterium
GCAAGGGGGGGCCGGTGACGGTGACGCACCCCGACATGGAGCGGTATTTCATGACCATTCCCGAAGCATCGCAATTGGTGCTTCAGGCAGCGGCGATGGGCTCTGGGGGAGAGATTTTCGTGCTCGACATGGGCGAGCCGGTGAAGATTGCCGACCTGGCGCGCGACCTGGTGCGATTGTCGGGTTTCACGACCGACGACGTGGAGATTGTGTTTACCGGATTGCGGCCGGGAGAAAAGCTGTACGAGGAGCTATATTTCGACAACGAAGAGACGCTGCCCACCCCGCACCCCAAGGTGTTCGTGGCGTACCATCGCCCGTTCACGATCGACGAAGTGAATCAGGCGATTGCCTATGTGGTCGAGTCGGCCGACGGCGCGCCCGAGGAACTGCGTCGGCGATTGAAGGAGATCATGCCCGAGTACGTGGCACCCTTGCCACGGGGACCGCAACAGGCAGATTTCGCGGCGTAGGCTCCGTGGGCTGGCACCGCGGGCGGGACGTTGGTGCTTGAACCCGCATGAACTGGGTTGACCAGCCAGGGACGAGGAACGCTGCATGAAGTCCTCTGGCCAATTCGCGTTGGCGACCGTTACCGCCTGGTCGGCGAGTTTGGTGGGGGGACTGCTGGCGCTGGCCGTGGTGCGTTTCCTGAACGACCGGCTGGGGGTGGATGGTTACGGGCTGGTATCGCTGGCATTTTCGATTGTCGGCATCAGCATGGTCAGCGACTTGGGGATGCGATTCGCGCTGACCCGGCATTTATCCGAGCAGTTCGCGCGACAAGACGACCAGCGCGCCAACGAGCTGTTTTCCAGCGCCTTGGTGGTGTACCTGGCGTTGAGCGTGGCGCCGATCACGGTGTGCATTCTGGCCACCGATCAGATTGTTGGTTTTTTTGAGATCTCGCCGCGACTGCAAGACGGGGCGAGGTTTTTGGTGCGGTACTATGCGACGGTCTCCATATTCCTCACGTTTTTTGCTCCCGCCTATCAGGGCGTGCTGGTGGCGCTGCACAAGATTCACATTCACGATTTGAATCATATCGCCACGGTGCTGGTGCGCACGGCGCTGATTTTCTTGGTGGTGGGTCTAACCGATTGGGGGCTGCGTGGCTGGGCTGCCGCGATGATCGCGGGCCAGGCGGTGGGCATTGGGCTGAATTGGTTTTACGCGCACCGGGCGTACCCGGCCCTGCGCGCCCGGTTGAGCCTGGTGCGGTGGGACGCGGTGCAGCAATTGTTTCGGCTGGGAAGTTCGCTATTGGCCAACCAGGCCGCGATGAGTTTGGCGCAGCGCACTGATCCGATGGTGCTGACGAAGTTCCTAGGCGAGACCGCCGCCGGGTTGTATCAGCCATCGCAACAACTTCACGCGGCCCCGTTTCCGTTTGTCAACGCGTTGGGGCGGCAAGTAGCACCGGTGGCTACCGGACTGCACGTGGCGGGCGATGTGACCAAGCTGCGGACGGTGTTGGTCGATACCTGTCGCTATACGTTCTTGATGGGCATTCCGGTGTGCGTGCTGCTGGCGGTCTTCGCGCATCCATTGGTGGCGGTGTGGCTGGGTCCGGGGCGAGACGCGACGGCGTGGGCGCTGGTGGCGTGGCAAGTGGCCGATTTGTGCGAATATGCCGGTGGCGGCGTGTGGCAGGTATTGATCGGGATGAACCGCGTGCGGTTCATTACGACCGTGCGGCTGGTAACGGCGGTGTTCAATTTGCTGGCGTCGATCCTGTTGGTTTGGTGGCTGGCGCGCGCGGGCTACGGTATGCTGGGAATCGTGGGAGTGATCGTGCCTACGGCCATCGGCGCGGTGGTGCAGCGGGTTATTCTTACCGTGTATATTGCGCGCACCACAGGCCTGGGCGTGGGCCAGTTCGTGGCCGCTGCCTATGGACGCACCGGCTTGGTGTTGGTGGCGATGGTGCTGGTGGCGGGGACGCTGGAATGGAGCGTAGCGCCCCGCGCGCTGGTTCCGTTGATTGGTTGCATGGCCGTGGGCGGCTTGGCGTGGCTGCCGTTGTGCTGGTGGGTGGCCTTCGACACGGCCGACCGTCGGCGGTTTTGGCGGATTGTGGAACAGGGACGAGCGCGGCTGCGAGGGGCACCACGGGCTCCACACGAACATGGGTGAGCATCAACAGACCAACGTCGCGAAATACACCCACGGCTTCGGGCTGGTGGGGCGGATTACGTATTTTTTGGCCGAATCGAACCCGCTTTTCGTCATGGCGGGCGCCGTGCTGCTGTTGTTGCTGATTGGGCTGGCGTTTACCGGGCGGCGCCGACCCTTGTTCCTGATGCTGTTGATGTCGTTGACGCTGAACGGCAGTATTTGGGTGGCGCTGGACGCCTATTCCGCGATTCTGCGGATCTTCCTGATTGTGTTGTTGGCGCTGCCGATTGTCCGTTTACGCAATCACCCGGGGCTGCCGATCTTGGTGTTCGGCAGCTATATAGCGCTGGGCGTACCGATGACGGTGTTTTCGCCCGACGTACTGTGGACGATCCAATATGCCGGGTTGTTGTTGTTGACGCTGGCGGCCTGCGCGACGTTGGCCGACAGTTTCAAGACGAAGCGCGACGTGGCAAGTTTCTGTGCGTTGTTCTTGGTGGCGGCGGTGGTCTGGGCCGCCGTGGGCGCCTCGTCGTTATCGGCATTGGCCAAGCAGGGAGCAGGCGGCAAGCGGTTTGCGGGTGGAACGGAAACGGCCGGGTTGTTTACGCAGATTGGCGGCATTTTGCTGCCATTTGTGGTGTGGGGAGTGATGCGCCCCTGGTCCATGAAGTGGCGTGCCTCGAGCGCGTGTTTGGCCGTGGTGATGTTGTTCGTGCTGCTGGTATCGGGCCAACGGGCGGGCACGTTGGCAGGCATTCTGGGTTCGTTGCCGCTGTTGGCGCGGCTGCGCTCGAGCAAGGTGTTGGTGGGGGTTGGCATTCTAGGGGCCGTGGCACTGATGGCACTGCAGGCGGCTTCGTTCAATCGCGCGCAGACCGATTTTGTGGTACGTCGTTATCTACAGGGCGACTTGAGCAATCGCGACAAGATCTGGGCCGCGGGTATTCAAGAGATCCTCGAGAGCCCGGTGCTGGGCCACGGTTTTGGCGCCAACAAGCGGACTTTGAAGGAAGAAATCGGTAAATATATTCACAGCATGTACCTGGCGATTTGGTATGACACCGGCATTTTGGGCATGGTGTTGGCCATCGCGGGCATGGCACTGGGTTCCTGGCAAGCATTTGTTTTGATGCGGCGCGCAAAAGATCCGGAGATCAACGAGGCCTCACGGTTGATGCTTGGGCTGTTCATGAACATCGGCGCCAACGGGGTGTTTGGCTCGGGAGCTTCCTCGGCAAGTGACCTGGCAACCGTGGCGCTGTTGACCGCGATGGTGATGACCAGCCGGTTGAAGATATTTGCCCTGCAAGGCGCCACCGAACCTGCGTCGGACACCGCTGGGGCGCGTGCGGCCATGGGAGTGCGTGCGCTGCCGGAGGCGACCAACCCGTATGCCGCGAGGGGGTGGGGATTGCAACGCGACTGGCGCCCGCGGCAGGGTTAGTGGCACGCGGTGCCGGCAGGGTTAGTGGCACGCGGCAATGACCACCCGGCGTGACTGACCTGCATGACTGGGCATCTTCATAACTCGCCATCGAAAGCAACTCGTATTAGTCTGTTGGGCGATCTTGTGGCGCGACCAATCATCTACGTTGTCGAGGTGCCGACACCGTATCGCAACGCCGAGTTGGATCGCGCTGTGTCGGGCTTGGGTTCTGGACAACTCGAGGCGCTGTTCATGCGCCCGGCGGCCGATGGCTGTTTCGATTACGAACTGCCCCAGCGCTGTCCGTCCACGGTAGTGGGGCGCGAGGCGACATGGCCGAGCATCGAACTCGACCAGATTCCGGCTTGGCTGGCAGGCCGGCAGCCGGCGTTGGTCATCGTGGGTGGGTATGGACAACCCGTCGCGCGCGCCGCGCTCGATTGGTGTGCTGCAACGGGCACGCCTTTGGCACTGCGCTCGGACAGCAACGTGTGGGCCGACCGCCACAAGGGCTGGCTGAAATACGTGGTCCGTCGCGCGCGCCTGGGTCGCTGGGTTGCAAGGTCAGGGTTGGTGCTCTGCACGGGCACATACAATCGCGCGTTTTGGCAGCGGTATGGCGCGCTGCCAAACCAAATGGGTTGGTGGCCCCAGTGGATCGACTACGAGCATTTTGCGACGGCGCAGGCCCTGCGGCGGCAATCTCGCGACGCACTGCGTGCGCGGTTTGGCCTGCAGGCGGAAATTAACCTGTTGCATGTGGGCCGGCTGATTTCGCGCAAGCGAGTTGACTTGTTGTGCGCGGCAGTGGCCCAGAG
>CAYSXM010000476.1:0-4322 GCA_964434905.1 uncultured Pirellulales bacterium
CGTCGGCCGGCGCACCAAACGGATCGTCACCAGCCGGCGCAGCGGGCGCAGGCGCTGCAGGCTCGTCGGCGGGCATCGCCTCGTTTGCGTCGAACCCGCTGGCATCGTCGGCCGCCGGCTGGGGTTCTGGGCCAGAGTCTGCGGCAGGCGCCAGTTCTGGCACGGCGATTTCCTCGGACACCGGCTCCTCGGTTTCGAGGGCCCGGCGAATTTCGTCGTACCGCGCGCGGCGGCGTTCCTCGCGTTGGTGTAGCACCAGCATCCGACCCGCCGCACGGTGTTTTTCCAGCAGCAGCCGCTGGGGGCCCTGCACGCGGGTGAGCGATTTGGAAACCCGGGTGAACTGTTCAATGCGCGAGGCCTCGAGCTGCGCGCCGGCGGCAAAGTCGGCATCGCCCTGGGACTCGTCACCCTGGGCCAGACAGGTCAGCCCTCGGAAGTACAGCGCGCGCGGATCTTCGTAGCCTGCCGCGATGGCGCCGTCGAGCAGTTCACGGGCCTGGTCATAGTCGCCACTGAAATAGGCATGGACTCCCGTGCCATACATTTGCGAAAGCGTGGCGTCTTGCGCCGGAGCGCTATTTGCCAGCAGGCTCGCAACCCAGGCTAGCACCAAGACGCGAAACGACACCCGGCGGAAACCACGAAGCGACAACACTCGACATTCTCCTCTGAGTTGGCCACCACCCGACGCACCTCGCGCCAGACCGCCATGGTTGCTAGATCGCGTTCGACGGCTCCTCGTCGCGGTGACTGCCACGAGCGGTCCCCGAGGTCCTCAAACCTATCCTCCCAGATTACACGTGCTGCAGCAGGCGTTCAATTCACGGGGGGGCCGAATTTGGCGGTCGATCCGAAAAAACAGCGCCCCCCGGTAGTCCAGCGCTCGCGCGCCAAACGAAGCTGCAAGCCTGCACCGGGCCTGAGGGTTGGTGGGCCCTGTGCTGCGCTCGGCCGGGGTTCCCAGTCACGGTGCCTCGGTGCGCCCCAGCGGTAGCGAGGAGCGTGGCGGGCGACGCATCGACCCCGAATTATTCATGAGCCTTCTGCTGCGGAAGCGAACGTGTTGCGTCTCTTGCGTCAAACCGCGATTACCCCTGGCTCACGCATTCACCAATAGGCCCCAGAGCACTGGCAAAGCCCGTGGCACACGGAACGAAGCGCCACACAGCCCAGCGTTTACTTGCTGGCCGGCAGTGGTCGCACTTGCAGCTTGCGGTAGTGCACCACGCTGCCCGGATCGTGCTGTTGCAGCGCCACGTAACCCTTGGAATAGGTGTTCTTGTCGTCGACATAGTCGACCACCACCTTGTCATTCACCTTGATGACGATGTGGTTTCCCTCGGCACGGATGTGCTGAGTCCACCAGGTGTCGTCAGGCACGAGGGTCTCGTAGAACTTGACCAGGTTGTACAGACTGCCGGTGCGCACCGGGTCGCCACCGCTGTTGTTCACCTGGGCCTCGTAGCCCATCGGCCAACCGGGGCCGAACGCGGCACGGAAATACATGCCCGAGTTGCCACCCTTGTTGAGCATGACTTCGGCCTGGAATTCCAGGTTGTCGAACTCGCGTGCCTTGTAGAACAAATGGGTGCGCGGTCCGCGCCCCACGATGGTACCGTCCTCGACCTTCCAATTCTCGGCTCGTTCGCTGGCTTCCCAACCTTCCAGCGTCTTGCCGTCGAACAACACAATCCAGCCGTCGTCGGCCGCCTCGGCGGCCTGTGCCGAAGAGCGCGTGTCGCCCCATCCCACCGTGAGACATCCCAACATCAAGGTGCCCGACATCCAAAGCCGACGATTCATGGAATTGCCTTTTGAAAAGTTTTTGTCACGGTGCGAAAACCCCTCGCCGCGGTGTGAAACGCGAAGCGCCTGCCCAGGATAACCGCCGGGCAGACGGAGTTCGCCCGGGGTCACGCAGTTCACTCTCGCGCTGTCACATCCCCCGTCGAGTACACACCCAAGGGGCTAGTTGACGTGACAATACTTGCAGCTTTTGATGATGTTCGCAACCGCCGAGCCGGTATGGGTGCGGCGCTGTCCCCGCACATGGCATTGCGTGCAGCAATGCTGCTCGGTGGTGCCCGTGCCGGCCTGGGCCAATAACAACTCGTTGGCAGGATCGGTGGGGTCGGCAACCACCGGTGGGTCGAGTGACACCGGGCGGCAAGCCGGGGCCACGCCCAGCAGCGACCAGGTGGTCGGGTCGTCCCAACCGGTCCGCAGGTGGCCACGGTCGGCCGGGGTGCCGGAGGCCAAGCCCGGAGTGCCGGAGGCCAAGCCCGGGGTGCCGGAAGCCAAGCTCAGCCTCTCTAGCGGCCACGAGGGGCCCCAAGCGTGGGCCCCTAAGCCCAGCAAGCCGCCCACCAGCAACGCCGCCGCAAAGCGTCCTAGGTTAGGCCAGGGCCAAGCCGAACGTGCCCGGGGAGCGGCAGCCAAGCCGCGCACCGCAAGCACGGGCGCCGCCCGGCGCGCGCGGGGCGCCACGTGCGATGTGGTCCGGGTGGGCCCCCAATAGGCCGGCAGGTTTTGGCTTTCCGCCGGGCCCACCGCCTCCTCGAACAACTCCAAGGCCGGTTGCAGCGCCTGGGCCAGACGCCGGCACGACTCGCATTGCTCCAGGTGGTCTTCCACCGCGCGATCGTCGGCCGCGCCAGTTGGGAAGGGGCCCCGCGTCAATTTGTCGAACACCTGGTCGCAATTCATCGCCGGTCAGCTCCCGAGGCACCGTCGGTCTCGGCTGGCCGCAGCCGAACGGCCAACTGCTCCAAACCCGATCGCACGCGGTTCTTGGCGGTCAGCAAGCTGCACTGCATGGCATCGGCGATTTCTTGGAACTTGAGCCCGCCGAAAAAACGCAGCCGCAACGCGTCGGCCACCTCGTCGCGCAGTTGACCCAGCAGGGCATCCAACTCGTGCGCGCGCTCTTGGGCCAAAAGCGCCGCCGAGGGTGAATCGCGATCGACCTGGTCGCCAATCGGTGCTCGGTCGGCCACGGGTTCTATCCGAACCAACTGCTCGCGCCGGATACGCTGCCGAGCGTGGCGCGCACACCCCCGCAACAGAATCGTCCACAACCAGGTTCGAAAGGCAAACTGGGGGCGGTAGGAACGCCGCGCGCGATAGGCTGCTAGAAACGATTCTTGAACGACATCCTCTGCCCAGTCGGCACGACCCAGGCGACTGTGCGCCACGCGCACTAGTGCCGGTCGATACCGGCGAACCAGTTCGCCAAACGCGCCTCGATCGTCGGCCGACGCGCGGCGCATCAATTCCGCGTCGTCGACGGTCGCCGGAATGTTGGACACTACGCTTACCTCGCGCTCCGGCGGCTAAGGGCAGGGGCCGAGCCTGCCCCAAGGTCCCACGCAGGTGACCCGACGCCCGGCGCCGGCTCGAATTTGTGCGTCGCCAATCGCTCCTGGAAGTTTCCCCTCTGGCTCCATTTAGACCAATCCTTGGGCTAGGGGGCAAATGCTTTTTCGAGTACCTGGGGAAACCCAGCGGCCGACTAGTGCTCCGTCACCGCTTCATCTTGGAATTGAGCGAATTCGCGGAGCACTCTGGTCTGTGTTGCCGCCCAACCACTTACGTGTTGGGCGGTCGTGCTTTGTCACCCCAATTTGTTGGCGTGACAAAGCACTAGCCCTTTGCAAGCGCAAGCACCAGGCAATCTTCTCTCGACCCCACAACGACCCCCCCCGCCCAGGCACGCCGCGCCGGCCGGCAGTGGGGTCAGTGTGCGGTCAGGCCACCCTGACCCGGGGTGGGAAACGCACGGGCCGTGCCGCGCCCAGCCCGGCACCCGTCGAGACTATGGACCCCAGGGCGCGCTTGGTAGAATGCTAGCGCGGTAGTCGGGTAGTACCAATCGCCATGGCCCGAAGCCCGACCTATGCAAGAGCCTTCGACTGCGGAGCCGAACGTGTCGCGTCTGCTGCGTCGAACCGCCATCGACCCTGCCTCGCATAATCATTGATGCGCCGCAGAGCACTGGCAAAGCCCAGTGGCACCCGATGGCAGTTTTTCTGCCAGCCACCACACTTGCGATTCCTCGCGACAAGGTTTCTGAATAGGCCGGGCTGGAACGTGGATCGGCCGTGCGCGCCGTTCGCCGCCGAGGGATTTTGGAATCCTTCGGAGTCGAGCACCATCGAAGGAGGTGCACCATGGATCGCGAAGTCCTGGCACAGCAGGCGGCGATCGAGCATGTGGCTCTGGAGCACGTGGCCCAAGCCTTATCGACGGCGCTGGCCTGGCGGGCCGACGCGGCGGGCGCGGGCCGCAAGTTGTCTAGCGTGCGGTTCGTGGCTCAATCT
>CAYSXM010000477.1:0-4317 GCA_964434905.1 uncultured Pirellulales bacterium
GGAGCCGCGCCGGCTCGCTTGCTGAGACCTGCCGGCACTTGAGTAGCTATAAGGGGCAGGTGGCCGCCTCGCAGGCGGCAAGCAGTTCGCAATACGCCTGGGCCTGGAGCAAGTAGCGATGTTCGGGCGGCTCGTCCGGGGAGGACCCGGCTGGCATGTAGACGATCACCGGCACGACGTTGCGGCCCCGCCGCAGCACCCGCCAGGGCCGACCCACGAGCCCCCAACTCTCGTGCTGATAATCTTGCTGCGGCACACTGCTGTCATACCCGGCCTTGAGCAGCGACCACCAATGCACCGGCTGGGGTTTGGCCTGGCGGGGGTCGGGTTCGTCGGGCCGAGCATCCTTGGCCTCTCGTTCGCGTTCGGTCGAGACCCAAAGTTGATAGATTCTCAGGCCCGCCCAGGGGCTGAGCAGCAGGGGGGCCAGGAGTGACTCCCAGGTGGTTATGTTCGCAAACAAATACCAACGCCAGGGCAACCAACCGTGGCCCAGGCCGGTGAAGGCCACGAAAAATAGTCCTACCCAGCCGAGATACAACAGCACCCATTTTTGTGCCGGGCCGCTGACTTCAGCCAAGTCGACTTGGATTTGGGCCAGACTGTACTGACGGGCCCGGGAGAAGCTGAGCCAAGCTTTCGTATCCGGCGGCGCGTGCGGCTCAAAGCGTTCGTTTTCCCACTGGAGTTGCCCGGCCCGGCGACAGATCACGAAGTCGCTGAACGCCTCGACGCTGATCCACGGTCGGGCACTCGACTGCCATTTTTCGGCCGCGTCGGCCGGACGCAGCCGGGCCAGTAATTCGTCGGGGTCCATGAGTGGCTCGGGAACTGGTTCACCAGCGGCTAATTGCCTTGGCCACCTCGGCGGCCGAGGCGGGTCTCCGTTGGGCGTCCACGTGCAGGCACGCGGCAACTGTGGTGCGGACCGATTTGGGAAGATTGGTTTTTTCGAGGACCAATATTTCGGATTCGGGCGGCGGCAATTGGTGCGTGTGTAATTGCACCACGATCCGGGCCCAACTGTAGAGGTCGGCCCGCACGTCAAATTTCGTGCGAGCCTTGATCTCCGGCGCCCGGTAGGGATCGGGCGGCCAAGCGACTTGGCCTGTCACGGTTGGCCGACCGTCGGTCAGCTTGGCCAGTTCCAAATCGGTCAGCACGATCGGGTCGTCCCCGTCGGGAACCAGAATGGAATGGGGCGACAACTCGCGGCGAATTACGCCGGCGGCGTGCAATTCCGTCAGTGCTTCGAGTAATTGCCGCGAAATGTTTTTGGCGATCGTCGCGGTCAGGGGGCGGGCGGCCATGAATTCCGCCAGCGTCCGCCCCTCGATCCAGCGGTCCACGACCCAAAAACTGTTTTTGGCGTCGTCGGGTGTGACGCAGTAGTTGTGCGGAAAGAATCGGCTCTTGGCCAACCGATCGCAAACGTCGGCATGTCGCAACAGGGTCTCTCGCACGGCCAGCTTGTCGCGGTCGGCCAGTTCATTCAGGTCATAGCACTTGCCTCGTCCCCATCGACTGGCACTGGCCCGCGAACGCATTCGGCACACGTCGTAGACCAAGCCGTTAGGCGTGGTCACGTGGCCGGCCAGCACGTCGACCACTTCCCATTCGCCCACTGTGGGAAACATCTGGGCGAAGAGCCCCCAGGTGTGCGGAGGGCCGACTGCGGGCACCAGATCGTCGGCAATCACCACCAGCAGGTTCTCGGCCCCCAGGGTGTGGGCCAATACGGTGGCCGACGCATAGTTCACCTCGCCTCCTTGCAGCGATCGGGTGACAGTCCGTTTGTCGAGCGGGACCCGGCCATTGTGGCGACCGGTCGCGGCCACCAGTTGATCGACCGTCCAACCCTTCGCCAGCCGCAGCATCTCCAGCTTGCCCGGATTGAGTCGGATGCTGCGCAGCAAGGCGTAGGGCGAGCGGGCCGGCTTGGGTTTGGCGGGCATGGCGGTCGTTGCACCCAGAATGTCGGTGGGATGCGGTCGTCGTTGCTCCAGGATTTCCACAGGATTGGATCGTATCACATCGATCCCGGGCCGACCAAATCCGGCCCGGGATTTCACCACGAGCGGAGCAACACCCCCATGTATGCGGACGATCAATATCCTTCGACCCGTGATGACGACGGCGCTCCCGGCAATTCGGCACAGCGTGAATTGGCCGAACTCTTGGAGGCCGTGCCGGCGTCCCTGCGGGCCGACATTCTGTGGGCCGCCCTGCAAATGGAATCTAGCGGCACGCTGGAACGGAGCTACATCGTGGGGCAGCACCGGGCCCGATTCTGGGACTGGCTGCAGGAGGTCCAACCGGGCTTGGCGGTCGACTCGTTTCGGTTGGCACTGATTGCCCACGGCACGCCGATCTACGCCGCCGTGCGAGGCGTGAATCGGGCCAACGGCGTGGAGGGGGTCGAGGCGGCGCTGTGGGCCGTGATGACGAGCGTCGAGGCGGCCCTGCGGCAGTGGAACGACGACCACCCGGAATAGTCGCGGCCAACGCGACCAGGAGCCGCACCATGCGTTCCCAGCACCCTGAGCACGATCAACACGACGGCGACCGACTTTGGTCGGTCGCCGAAGTCGCCCGTCGGCTGTCGATCTCGCGGGCGAGCGTCTACCTGCTGGTGCAGCAGCGGCGGCTGGCCTGTCATCGCATTGGGGTCGGACGCGGGGCCGTGCGCGTCAGTGAATGCGACTTGCAGGCGTTTCTTGGCGGCTGTCATCAGGCGGTGGCTCAGAGCGAGCGACGCCCCGAGCGGGTCGCTCGCCCCAAGTTGAACCACCTCGACCTCTAACCGCTTGCCTTGCGCACCTGCTCCAGCAGGTGTTGGGGATTGTGCTGCAAGTGTTGATACGTCAGCGACAACATGGCCGGATTGGCGTGCCCCAACAGAATGGCCACGGTCAACGCATCGAGCCCCTTCTGGAGCATCCGCGTGGCGAAGGAATGACGCAGCGTGTAGAGACAGATGCGTTTGCCGAAACGTTGCTCCAGGCGTTGATACTGACAGTTCAAGGCCCAAGGCACCCAGGGGCGGTTGCGTTGGTTGCGAAACAGGGGGCCTTTCTTGCGGAGCTTCATCAAGCGCTGCGTGATCTCCAGAGCCTTGTCATTCAAGTAGACAATGCGAGGCCGACTCTTGACCTTGGCTTCATGCGGTGGAAAGACCCATCGCGAGTTGGCCAGGTCCACGTGGCGAGCTTCAACACGCATCAACTCTTGCGGACGAGCGCCTGTCTCCCAGGCAGCGACAATCAGGTCGCGAAACCCTTCGGTGCGGAGGGCGGCAAACAGCTTGGGATACTCGGCCTCGGTGACGATCTCCTCGCGGCGGCCGCCGCGAGGTTTTTCCATGTGGGCGATGGGCGAGCGGTCGATGTAGCCCAGCCGCAATGCCCAGTTGAGCGACCGCTGCACCGTCATGATGCAGCCACGCCGTTGACCGTCATTCCAAGTCGGATGCTGGTCGAGCCATTCCTGGACGTGATACGGCTTCAACTGGCTGACGCACATGCCGGCTTGGAGGGTCTTGGCGAACGATTGCAGCCGTTCCTTGTAAAAGCAGTACGTGCGCGGCGCTCGGTGACGCTCCACCCAGGCCAAGAAGCGGTCGAAGATGACGACCACTTGGTCGTCGGCAAGCGGCCTTTCGCGCGGCCGCTCGCGGGGCGGCTTTCCGGTCAACTCGCGATAACGAGTGAAGGCGGTTTCTCGATCTTGACCGAGCTTGAACTGCCGGCCATCGATCTGCACAAACCAGGCTTTGCGTGCCTTACGGAAGAAAGGCTTGGGGAAATGAGGCATGGCGAACCCTCCAGCAAGTGGCCTAAGGACCAATCCACTGGCGAGCCGAAGGGTTCGCTCGGGTCGTCGCCGGGTTGCAGCCCGGCGGCGACCTTTCAAGTCAGTATAGGCGACCGAATCGGGCAGAAAAGTGCCAAGTTCTCTGCCACCTTGGGCATTCTCTGCCACTTCAGTCGTCGTAAGTCATTACGCCCGGCTGGACTCGAACCAGCAACCTGCGGATTAGAAGTCCGCTGCTCTATCCAATTGAGCTACGGGCGCGTGCCATAACAGGCCGGTTTATTGTCGCGGCGGATGCGGCGTCTGAGAAGTGCCACGCTGGAAATTTCATGCACAGGTTGCTTGATTTACTGAGCCAAATACCGTGCGTTTTCCGGCCTTGCTGCGAGCCGCAACAAGGAACGATTCCTGGGACGACGTGTCTCAGTGACTCGATACGATTATGATAGGTCCACGGAGTCTTTCGTTCGATCCCGATTCTCTGATGAATCAATGACGATGGGC
>CAYSXM010000478.1:0-4311 GCA_964434905.1 uncultured Pirellulales bacterium
TCCCAGACCGGCTTGCACACGGTGTAGCAAATGTTCTTGGTGCGGGTCTCGTAGACCGGCTTGCAGACGGTGTAGCAAATGTTCTTCGTACGCGTTTCCCACACCGGCTTGCAGACCGTGTAGTTCACCGTACGCACCCGCGTTTCCCACACCGGCTTGGCCACCGTGTACGTGCATTCACGATAGCACGTCTCGGGGACATACTTGACGCACTCGACCGTTCGCGGCTCGCAAACTGTCTCGTAGCACGTCTTGTAGCAGGTGTAGTTCTGCCGCTCGTACACCACCTCTTTGCAGGTCTTCATGACCGTGTGGCACTGCTGCTTGCAGCAGGCATAACTGTCGGCGGTGCAGCACACGGCACAGCACCGATACCGAGCGGCCCCGCACCAGCGGGCCTCCGCCGGGCTGACCGAAAGCGCCGTCAATACGACAGCGATGATCGGTACTCCCTTCCAAATGTTCATGGTTCTCGCCTCCTCCAAGGACGTATCCGAAAGCTGGGCCTGGTCTGACGAGTGGGACTCGTCTGTCGCTATTACTCGGCCGGAAAACTCACCGCACATTAACTGCAAACCCCAATTTGCAGCCTTTCCGCAGACGTGCTACTGCCCGCAGGCAACGCCATCGGAACGAGTCTCGGCCGTGCGAGAGATTTCATCGTCACTTTGGGTGGTCTGCTTGACTTGGATCGGTCAAGCAATGCTCAACCGTCGCCACATTTCTGGCGGACGTGGCGACTGAAACCACCGTGTCGGTTGTGCCATCGGCAACCGTTGCAGCGCCGCCGGATAGGGGTGCTGACCCCGGTTTGCAGCCCCCGGGCGCGCCACGTGCGACGCGCGCAACGATCAACCGGGCCGCGATCTGCCCGGACTCCTCGCCCGCCCCCAGGACGGCATGCAACGCGGCAACCCGGCCAGGTCCGGGCAACTAGGCATTTTGGCCGTCGCGGTTTGACCTCACGCACACCGCAACCTAAGTACCCCTAGATGATCTCGGTTTGTTGGAGCCGTTCCAAACAAATGCCCCTACATCGCCCGTGCGGCCGTGCGTGGGACAGGGCCAACCAACCAGGTCGTTGAATCAACCGATGACGCCAGAATCATATAGGAGACCGTTCCCCATGAAGACTCGCTCTCGCCGTTCGGCCTTCACCTTGGTCGAAGTTATGTTGGTGGTGGTAATCATGGCCATTTTGGCCGCCACCGTCGTGTCGCAATTCAATTCCTCGACCGACGATGCCAAGGAAAGCGCCTTGGTTTTCAACCTGCACGCGCTGCGGTCGCAACTCGAGTTGTACAAGCTGCACCACAACAGCAGCACGCCCGCCATCACCTCGGGCGCGCTACCGCAGCTCACCTCGGCCACCAATGCCGCGGGTGGCACGGGTGCGGCCGGGGCCAGCTTTCCGTATGGCCCGTATTTGGTGAATGGACTGCCCGCCAATCCGATTACCGGCGTGAAGACGGTGACGGCCACCACGAACAATCCGCCGACCGCGGCCAGTGGCACCGGCGGCTGGTTGTATCACGCGGCCAGCGGCCAGATTTGGGCCGACCACGCCTCGTATCTGACTTACTAACCGTTGAAGAATTCGACGCGCCTGCGTCATTGCCCGGCTGCGATGGCAAAAATGCGACGTAAGTCGTTGTTTTGCGAGCCGCGCCGAGCTTTGGTTCACACCTGGCGAGGTTGAAAAATGCCACGATGGCATTTTTTTCGACGGACGGCTGAGGTTTGCTGCGACTGGCCTGGCCCCCACCGTCTGGGATGCCAGCCAACGGTTTTCCATGCGTCATCCGAGGGCCCTTGCCGGTCGATCGACCGGCAGGGGCCCTTGTTTCGTACCCTAGCGGCCGGAACTCAAGCTGCTTGGCCCGGCAACCACATCGAGCAGCCAGCGCGGCGGGGCTTGGCAGAGCCCTTGTCGGACGCAGGTGACTTCCGTACAGTTGATACCCCCCGTTCGGAAGTTGAGAGGTCGCGTCTCGGCAGTGCCTGACGGCCAACCTTCGTCCTAGACCGTCTAGGATACGGGCTTGCCGACCACCGCTTCCGATCCAGACTCTCCGGCTAGCGAGTACGATCTGGTTCCTTGTCCGCAACACCACGACCGACGGTCATGAGTGAATCGAAGCCAGAAGGCGCCGTTCCCAAGGCGGTAATCAGCCGTCTGAGCCTATACCTGCGCGAGCTGCAGCACCTGATTCGTGACGGGCACGAAACCACTAGCTCGAACCAATTGGGGCGACTTCTGGGCTTTACCGACGCCCAAGTGCGGAAGGACCTGGCGTACTTTGGTCATTTCGGCTACCCAGGCATTGGCTATCGGTGCGATGAACTGATCCTGGCAGTCCGCCGCATTCTGGGCACCAACGTCGAATGGAATGTGGTCCTAGTTGGCGTGGGAAACCTGGGGCGTGCCCTGTTGGGCTACCGCGGGTTCCGGCAGCAAGGCTTTCATGTGGTGGCCGCGCTCGACACCGATCCCGAGATAATTGGCGGCTCGGTCGAGGGGGTACCGGTTTACCATCTCGATCGCTTGCCGGATTTGGCTCGCGAACATAAGATTCGCCTCGGAATCCTGGCGGTTCCTGCGGCGGCGGCCCAATCGGTGGCCGATCGCGTGGTCGCCGCCGGAATCTGCGGGGTGCTCAACTTTGCTCCGCTGACAATCGCACTGCCCAGCCATGTGCGGCAGGTAGGGGTCGATCTGGCCATCGAGCTGGAACAACTGGCCTTCGCGGTCGTCAAGCGGCAAATCGCGGCCGACGAGTAGTCTCGCCCCGGGGATCGGTCGCGGTGGCCCTGGCCGACTTGTGATCCCGGATTGTTGATGAACTTCGTCGCGAAGAGTCGAAAGTGTTGCGGCTGAAAGGAAAACCGCGATCAAGTGCCACTGGGCCTTGCCGGTTTTTAGGTCAGTTTTGTAGTTTTGTGGGTCAGGCCTGGGCCTGACGAGGCGTACTCTGGGTGGCCGCTGGCCTTGCCAGTGCTCCGGGGCGCATAGGTGAATACGACAGTCTGGAGCGATGGCGGTTTGACGCAGCAGACGCGACCCGTTCGCTTCGGCAGCAGAAGCCTCACGAATTATTCGGGGTAAAGGGTCTGGTTGGATTCGGAGCGGGCTCCGCGGGCCAGATAGATGAACCCTAGAGATAAAGAAACGCGTTTGAATGAGGTCGCTGACCGCTCCCCAGGGTCTGCGAATCCTCTCACCCCCTTACCCGGTGGTGTAATGGTAACACTAGGGTTTTTGGTACCCTCATTCTAGGTTCGAGTCCTAGCCGGGTAGTTTTGCACTCAGAACCACGACTAGCAGCGGTAGGGCAGGCTCCTGCCCTGATGGCTATTCCTGTGTGGGCAGGTCTCAGCCAGCGAGCCGGCGCGGCTCCCGTGCGAGCCTGGAGCTGGCAATTAGAGTGCCAAGTTGCGCGCACTGGACACCGCTCAGTTTTCCATGACCTCTGTTTCCTTGGCCTTGGCCAGATCGTTGGCCTTATTCTCATAGCGCTTCGTCAGGTCCTGGATTTCCGTCTGCACCGTTTGGCAGTCGTCTTCAGTTAGCGATTTGTCTTTTTGCGCCTGGTCGGCCGCCTTGTTGCCATCGCGCCGTACGTTGCGAATTGCCACCTTGGCCTCCTCGCACAGATCTTTAATGCGCGAAACCATCTTCTTGCGTACCTCCGTCGACAAAGGAGGCACGTTGATCCGCACCACGCGCCCGTCGTTCATCGGGGTCAGCCCCAATCCACTGGCTTGAATCGCCTTCTCGATGTCTTTCATGGTGCCCGGGTCGAACGGGCGAATCAGAATCTGTTGCGGCTCCGGCACGCTGATCGAGGCAAGCTGTTTGATCGGCGTGGGCGAACCGTATGCCTCCACCCGCAGCGAGTCGACCAGCCCGGTGCTGGCCCGGCCGGTGCGAATACCGGTCAAGGAATGCTTCAGCACATCGACCGCTTTTTCCATGCGTTCTTCGACGTCGAGCAGGATATCGTCGGAGGCCATGAATCGAATTCCTCATTGCACGGGCGCTGTCGCCTGAAAATACGAGTCGCCTCGTCGGCCTGCCATGGTACCTGTCAGGCCTGCTATGGTAGATGCCAGCCCTAACGTCTCGAACGACGCCAGACGCAGTCGGTTTTCCTCTTCGCGTTCACCAGGGGATACCCTGAAAGGCCTGCTCGCCGTGAAATTCAATTCGCAGTATCGCCCGAACTTTCGCTAACAATCAGCGTCCCCACCTTCTCGCCACGCACCGCCCGCTCGATATTCCCTTCCTTGCGGAAATTGAACACCAAGATC
>CAYSXM010000479.1:0-4310 GCA_964434905.1 uncultured Pirellulales bacterium
TACTGCTCGCGCGACATGGTGAAGTTGCCGACCAGCGACTTGTTGGCGAAGTAGCCCACCAAACCCCAACTGGCCTGTTGATAGGGAAGCGAGATGTTTACGGTCACCTGGGGTGTTTCGGAGGTGATGGTTTCGGGCGTGACGACAATCGTGGCCGATTCGGCGCCGACGGTGCGCAGCACGTTCTGTACCTTGGTGCGCACCTTGGTGCTCGTCGCTCCGGGCACGATTCCGGTCCGCGCCCCTTCGTAGGAAGCCTGTACCAACGTCTGGCGCAGCATGTTGGCGCGCGAGAATTCGATCGCCGCGAACACAAAGGCCAGCAAGATGGGCACGGTGAGTGCGAATTCCACGGCCGCGGCACCTCGGCGGCGGCGGCCGGTGGCGAGCATGCGCGTTTTATAACCGTCACGAGAGCACCGCATATTACACCTGTCTGGTAGAGGTCGTGAGATGGGCCGCGCGTTCCGCGCGCCGAAGATGAACTGTAGCGAGCTGGGTCGTCTGATCGTCGACTAGTGGGGGTTGCTATTCAGTCATGAACACGGGGAACGAGGAAACGATGGTGCGAAAAATGTTCGGCAAGTCGGCCGGCGTGGGGGCCTGGTAGTACTTGCCCCCGGTAATCGAGGCCGTGTTGATCATGTCGGTTTGGTTGAACACCGCGCCGAAAGTGATCGTGTGGATCGTGATGCCGGCGTTCTTGGCGTCTGTCGCGGCGGAAGTAACGCTGCGACCGCCGGTGGTGGCGCCGTCGGTCAGAAAAATAATCACCTTCTTGGCAAAACTGCGCGTGCGGCCCGAGGAGGTCAGCTCGGTCCGGGCCGCGTCCATGCCCGAAGCGGTATAGGTGGCGCCATTAAACACGCGCGTGCCATAGGCCTGGGTGGCGGTCAGCGTGGTCGCATAGGTGGTCGACAACTGCACGTCGAGCGACGACTCCAGGTTGGTTACCCCACCGGCCGTGTAGTTGCTGCCGAAGGTGACCAGGGCCAGCTTGTCGTTAGGTCGCGTTGACTGCATGGCGGTAATGAAGGCGCTGACCGCAGTTTGCAGTGCCGCCCACCGGCTGTTCACCGAGTCGGGCGGTAGCAGAAACCTCGCGTCGCCGGTCGACATCATTTCGGCAGTGGTCGATAGGTCGAGTTTCATCGAGCTGGAACGATCGAGCACCAGCACAATATCCAGCGCGCTCAGCGTGCTCGTGGCGGTATCGGTCGGCGCGAAGGAATCGACTCCCAGCGCGCGGCCAAACAGCAGCGGAACCGTGCCGGACAGCGAGTCGCTGGTGCGGCGCGAGTTGATTCGCACGCTGTCGGTGGGATTTCCGCCGGATAGGAAAGCATACGTCCCATCGTTCTGGGGGGTGGCCTTGCCGAACACGATGTCGCCATCGGAGAGCATCAGCGGTTGGCCCGCCACCAGGTTCTGTTGCGCCACTTGCTTGGCCAGATCCCGGGCTTGCACCTGGGTCATCCCTCGCAAGATGGCGCCACTGCCGGCTCGGCTGGCAGCATCGGTGGCGGCTCGCATTTGGGTCTTGGTCAATTGCATGTAGGCCACGTCGACCGAGAAGGCCACGGTGGCCACCAGCACGACGGACAGCATGGCAATCAGCACCAGCATCGCTCCGCGTCGATTGCGGCCGCGGCGCCGGCGTCGGTCAGCACGATTCTCTATGGCAAGCATGGTGGTCAATCTCTCTAAGGGTGTACGACCAGTACCGGGCAGAGGTCTGCCGGCGGTCGAGCCGCGGCCATGGCACCGTTTATCGGCGCCACAGCCAGTCGTCGTATCTATTCCTTCAACATCACGGTCTGGGCCGTCATCGTGCGACCGCTGAAAAAATAAACGGGGGTAAACTGATTCGCCGCGCACGGTACCGTGACGGTAACCGTCACCGCTTGGCCTGGCGCGACGCTGGAAACCTCGCCTGGCGAGGTGGCTACCGTCGCCCCTTGGACGTTGAAGCCGGTCAGCACTTCCTGTGCGCGGGCCGTGGCCAAGGCTGAAGTACCCGTTCGCCCGATCGCCACGCGCAGGCCTTCATAGGCGGCGGAATATTGAGCCTGATTCACATAAATCATGTTGCAAGTTTCGAGCGCGCCGAAAACCAGCGCCACAATGAACGGCAGGCAGATGGCCAGTTCCACGGTGGCCAAGCCAGCTCGCCCGCCTGCCCGGCATGCCGCTCTGCGGCCGGGAGTTCGGCGCGCAAAGCGCGACTTGTTCGCGGGTCTTCCAGGGTCCGCCCCGGCGAAATTCGCGGTGTGTGTGTTGTTCGTCTGCATAAGTCTGTTCCGCCGGTCAGTTCGCCGGCGTCTGGGCCGAGTGGTGGCGTGTTCCGGGCGCGGCCGAACTAACTGTCGGCTCGCCAGGAGGCGCTGTCGCTCGGGCCTGAATGTAAGTGGTGGCGGAATCGCGGTTCGGGCGACCGAGAGGAGAGTTGCCGCCCGACAAGTGGATGCAACACGGCTGGGGGGAACCAGCCCGCCGGGGCCGGTGACCACGAATGGTCGTCGGCACAAGCATTCCATCCACCTAAACTTCTAGCTCACTTTGATCGTGAAGCAAGCTCCGTGCTCGGCAGAAGGTCACAGCGGCCAAGATGCGCCCGCGCATTCGGCGCGTACGTGACGAGCGCCCAAGAGTGGCGCTTTCGCGCCAGGCGGCGCCAAACAGCGCCCGCGTGGGTGTTCGCGCCGCAGGTGGTGCCCAGGCCACGTGAAGGGGGCACCTGGCGTGGCGAATTGGCAACGTCGTTTACCGCAGTGCACGCCGCACGGCGGCCACCATCTGGTCTTCGTCGGGGAACTCGCCGGTGGCCAGTTTCGAGTACAGCAGTTGGCCATCGGCCGAGAGCTCGAAGCAGCCCCCGCGCGAGGGCTCGAGCTCTAGTCCGGCCAGACGCTCTTTGAAACTTTCCAACAGCTTGGCCGCCAAACTGACGGCCTGCGGTTCGTAGTTTCACATCGAGCAATAGCGCAGGTGAAGTTTCATCATGGCACCCTATCGTTCTCTTTAGACCCTATCGCACGCATGAGGCTGTGAGCCGCCGGCCGGGGCTGCCGATGCTATTTCTGCTTGCCGCGCCGACCCTTTGTCCGTGGCTTCTGGCCGGCCGGCCGTGCAGTTTTCTTAGCCCGCGCGGCCGTCGCCTTGCCGGCTGTCTTCTTGGCCCGCTTCTGAAAAATCTGGTCCCAGCCCGCCGAGTACTTCTTGGTCGATCCCACATGGAGCACAGTCACAGCGGCGAACCTCCTCGACAAAACAGTTGAAACGCTATCCAGCCACCTGGTGCCGGCCTGCGTAGGCACCCCAGTAACCCCGGGGCGCCGCCCGCACTTTTGGTACAACCCGCAGTGCAATTTCCATGTGTGCCGCCTTGAGCCCCCTAGGAAATCCGGCCGATCGGCTTCGCTAAACGTACAGTTTTCCGGCGTCGCGCTAGGGTGCGTCGCCAGCGTGGCGGCGGGCGACGACCAACGATTGCGGCAGCCACAGGCGCGAGCGGGCCGGCGAATGGTCCGCTGGCCCCACGGCCGCACGCAGAGGTTGTAACGCTTGGAGCCCAACGTCGCAAACCGCGCCCCGGATCGTGGCCGCGGAAACACCTGGGGGTCGCTATCCGGTTCGCAGGTCTTGGGTTTTAAGTCTTCCGTCGGTCGGTACCAAGCGCCCCGGGCACCCCGGGGGTTGGATAGGACTATCACGTGGCACGCATTTCGTCGAACCTGTCGGGCCTCGATCGGGTGCTGCTCAACCGACTGGCCGAGTCGAACGCGGCGACCGCACTTGCCGTGTTGCGGCAGGCGACCGGGCGCGAGGTGACCGCGCCCCGCGACAATCCGGCGGGCTACGTCGGTCTGGCCGGCATGGAGTACCAGTTGGCAGCGGTACAGCGTGCGGCGGCCAATGTGGCGCAAGCGTCGACCGTCGTTAGTGGCGCCCAGTTGGGGATCGACCAGATAGGCACCCAACTCGATAGCATCCGAGAACTTCTCTTGGAAGATGAAGACCAATCGCTTACCGATAACCAGCGCGAGGCACAACAGGCCGAGATTGACCAGGCCCTGGCCGCGATTCGCCAGGTGCTGGCCAGCCGTGTCGGAGGGCGCCGGTTGCTCGACGGTTCCACAGAGTTTTCGCTCGCCGGCCGTAACCAGGCCCAGGTCGCGCGCCTCGATGTCTACGCTCGCGGCGATCGCCAAGTGGCCACCATCTCGGGAAGTGTTTCGGCAACTGCCACGGGCGGTACGCTCAGCCATGCCGAAGGTACCGGGCTGATCACCAACAATGCCTCGGTCCAG
>CAYSXM010000480.1:0-4306 GCA_964434905.1 uncultured Pirellulales bacterium
CCCCCAACCGTTCGGCAATCATGTAGAACTGGTTGGAGATCGCGAAATTGATATAGCGATAGGCGTTGGAAAACAGCTTCGCCAATTCCGCCTCGACCGGCCGCAGCACCAGCGTCTTGGCACCCAGCAATCGGAACAGCGCTTCGGCACGCTGGTTGGCCTCGGACGTGGCCCCGCCAATCACCTGGGGCAGCCGCCCCAGTTCTTCCATGGCGTACCCCTGCGCGATGCGCTCGGGGCAATAGGCCACGTCGATGGCCAGTTGACGATCGGCCACCCGCCGCACCAGCCGCTGGGTAATGCCCGGGAACACCGTGCTACGTAGCACCAGGAATTGTCCCGGTCGCATCTGGTCGAGCACCGAGTCGATCGCCCGATCGAACGTGGCGACCGACGGGTCCAGGAACTCGTCGACCGGCGTACCGATGGTCACGATCACCACCTCGTGCTCGCCCACCGTGCGGCCATCGGTGCTGGCTCGCAGCAGGCCATTGGCCAGCACCTTGGTCAGCACTTCGGCCGCGCCGCGTTCGAGAAAGGGCAGCTCGCCAGCGGCCACGCTCTCGACGCGGCGCCGATCGGTATCGAGCGCGGTCACCTGGCAACCCACCTCGGCAAAGGCGATGGCCAACGGCAAGCCGATATGGCCGCAGCCACCCACGACAATGACCGACGGCAGGCGACTAGATGAATCGCGGGCGGGGCTGACGGGCGGGGTCACGTGGCGACGGGCTCCGGAGGCTGAGGGCCAATTGACCCAGGGGGCGTTCGTTCATCAGGCACACACGGCCTCTCGGAAGGGAACACCTGACCCCCCGAATTCCGACTCGCTGGCTTCGCGCGCCGGCAAGACCCTTTAGCGTCGCAGGAGCCGGCCTAGCTGTCAACCGAAACAGCGTGTGCGTCGGCACTTGAGGCACCGACACCTGGCCGTTCGACGCCAAAAACCGTCGGCCACGCGAGCGAAGTCCAAGATGAACGACCAGGCTGCTAACGGGCGGCGGATCCCAGCAGGCGGCACAGCTCGGGCCAGGGGCGCGTGTTGGCCACATCGGCCTTGGTTAGCGCGGCGCGGCGTGCCTGGCAAATGCCATAACGCAGCACGGCCAGGCCATCGACACTATGAGCATCGCTGGAAATGACGATCGGAATGCCGTGTGCTTTGGCCGCCGCACAGGCCACGTCGTCGAGATCGAGCCGTGCCGGGTTGGCATTGAGTTCCAGGAATTTTTTCCGCAGCGCGGCGCGCTCGAACACCGCCTCGAGATCGACGTCGTAGGGCTTGCGGCGATTGATCAGCCGCCCCGTGGGGTGTGCAATGGCCGACACGGCCGGGTGATCGAGCGCGTCGAGAATGCGGCCGGTAATCTGGTCGCGGGGTTGGTTCTGGCCATAGTGCACGCTGGCCACCACCCAGTCGGCCTCGGCCAGCACGTCGTCGTCGAGATCAAGCCCTCCGCGTTCTAGAATGTCGACCTCTACGCCTTTGAGAATCGTGAACCCTGTCAGCGTCTGATTCAATCGGTCGATCGCCTCCCACTGGCGGCGCAGGCGGTCGGCGTCGAGCCCATTGGCCATGGTGACGCGTTTGGAATGGTCCGTGACGGCGATGTAGTCCAAACCGCGGCGCTGGGCCGCAGCGACCATTTCCTCGAGTGTGGCGGCGCCGTCAGTAGCCGTGGTGTGCAGGTGCAAGTCGCCGCGCAGGTCGTGCTCGGTAATCAATTCCGGCAACTGTCCAGCTTCGGCCCAGGCGAATTCCTGGCGCGCTTCGCGCAGCTCGGGAGGGAACCAGGGGAGCGACAACGCCCGGTACACGTCCTCCTCGGTGGCGCCGGCCACGAGCTTGTCGCCGTGATACACACCATATTCGTTTACCTTCAGACCCAGGTCCTTGGCCCGGCCACGCAGCACCACGTTGTGGTCTTTCGACCCGGTGAAATATTGCAGTGCGGCCCCCCACGACTCGGCGGGCACCACGCGCAGATCTACCTGGGGTCCGCGCGCCAGGCGCAACGACAGCTTGGTGCCACCCCGAGCGAGCACGCGCTCGACATGCTCGTAGGCGGCCAGATGGTCCATCACCCGCTCGGGCTGGTCCGAGACCGCCAAAAAATCCAAGTCGCCAACGGTTTCCCTGCCCCGGCGATAGCTGCCCGCCGCTTCGACTTGGACCAGGTCGGGCGAGGCGCGCAGGTGTGCCAGAAGTGCTTCGACCAGGCGGTCGGCCTCGGCCCAGGTCATCCGCTCGTCGGCCTGGGCCGCCAGATCGAGCCCGGCCAGAATCGTGGTCTCGGTCTTGGCCCCGAACCCCTGCAGCGCTTGCACGCGATGATCCAAGCAGGCGGCGCGCAGATCTTCGAGCGACTGCACTCCCAAGTGTTTGACCAGGGCCGCAACTTTCTTGGGGCCTAGACCGGGAATGCGCAACAGCGCCCGCACCGATGCCGGAAACTGCTGACGAAGCGCCTCCAACTGTTCCATGTGCCCGGTGTCGATCAGTGCCAACAGCTTTTTGGCCAGGTCGTCGCCGATGCCATCGATATCGGTCAACGAGCGCGCCGGATCGGCCGCCAGGCGTGCCAGCGGTTCGGGAAAATCGCCGATCGTACGGGCGGCATTGCGATAGGCACGCACTCGGAACGGGTTGGCCTCCTGCAGCTCGAGCAGGTCGGCCAGTTCGTCGAAGGCGGCCGCCAAGTCGGCGTTGGTGGCGGGCATGCGATCGGCTCCGCGTCGATGGGTCGAAATTTCTAGCGCACCGGCGGTTCGGTCTGGCCGATGCAGGCGGGGCGTTGCTTACACCGTTTGCAGTTCGACTATATCACGATCGTGCAGCACGTGGTCACCCTTGACCAGGTGAGCATCGTGCGCGCCTTGGCTCCACACCCGCGCCGACTTGAGCTGGAGCGCCAGATCTTGATGGATCTGCTCTGCCAGGTCACGCACGGTTCCCCCTCGGCGGACTGTAAAGGGCCGGGAAAAATCGGCCTGTTTGGCCGTGGGGGTTTTGGTATAGACGCGCACCACGTCCAAGGCTTGGAAGATGGCGTCTCGAAGCGGCTCCAGCCCGGAGGGCGCCGCAGCGGAAATCGCGAATTCTTCAAAGTCGAGCGGCCACAACTCGTGCAGCAGAGCCAACCGAGCCGCGGCCTCCGGCAAATCCAGCTTATTGGGCACCAGTAGAGTCCGCGTGAACGACAGCCCTACGTCGTGTTCGTCGAGATAGCTCTGCCGGGCCAGGCGGGTCTTGGTTTGCGCCAGCCGGTCCAGCCCTGCTTGACATTGCTCGAGGCCGTCGTCGCTGCCCAAATCGACCAGCCACAGTGCCAAGTCCGCGCCACGAATCAGGCCTTGCAGATACGGCTCCAGCATGTCAGCCGTGATGGCCGGCGTGTCAATCAACTGCACCGCGACATCGTCATAGGGCATCATGCCGGGCAGGGGTTGCCGGGTGGTAAATGGATAGGGTGCCACCTCGGGCGTGGCACGCGTCAGGCGGGCCAGCAACTGGCTCTTACCGGCGTTGGGGCCCCCCAACAACACCACCGTGCCGGCGCCCTGGCGCGGAATCTTCACGCCGTGTGTGGTTTTAGGAGCCCGGCGCTGCGCCTCCACCTCGGTCTTGAGTCGCGACAGCTTGCTCTTGAGGTCGGCTTGGAGTTTTTCGGACGCCTTGTGCTTGGGCAACTCGCGGTACATCACCTCGAGCCAGCGCACCTCTTCCTCGGCAGTGGTCGCGCGGCGATACTGCTCTTCGGCTCGAAGATATTGCGGTGTCAGGTTGGCGGCCATGGCGGTGAACTCCGCACGAAGTGTCAGCGACCAGTCCGCAGAAACCGGCTAGTGCTTTGTCACACCAAGAATTTGGGGTGACGAAGTACGACCGCCCAACACGTAAGTGGTTGGGCGGCAACACACACAAGAGTGCTCTGCGAATTCGCTCAATTCCAAGATCAAACTGTGACGGAGCACTAGCAGCCCGCCGATGTTTTCAACGGGCCGACTAAACGCTGAACCGAATGTGCAGAACGTCCCCGTCTTGCACCACATAGTCCTTGGGTTCTTGCCGCAACAGGCTCTGGGCTTTGATCTCTCGCTCGCTACCGCAACGAATCAGATCTGCCGCGCGGAACACTTCGGCGCGAATGAAGCCTCGCGCCAAATCGCTATGAATGTTGTCGGCGGCTTCCAGGGCGGTACCACCCTGGCGAATCATCCAGGTGCGAACCTCTTTCTCGCCTGCGGTGAAATACAGCATCTGCCCCGAAACTTGCATGATGGTACGCAGCAGATCGTCGCGGCG
>CAYSXM010000481.1:0-4295 GCA_964434905.1 uncultured Pirellulales bacterium
ATCGCGTGGAAGACATGACGCCGCTGATCGGGCAGCGACTGGCCTGCGTGGTGACCGAAGCGCGTGAGGAAAAGCGCAACCTGGTGTTGAGCCATCGCGCGGTGCTCGAGCGGCAACAGGCCGAGGCCAGAACGCAACTTTTGGCCGAGTTGGCGCCCGGCCAGATTCGCGAGGGCATCGTGCGCAGCGTGCGCGATTTCGGCGCGTTTGTCGACTTGGGGGGCATCGACGGATTGGTGCACGTTAGCCAGTTGAGTTGGGAACGCGTGGCGCACGCCAGCGACGTGCTCGAGGTGGGGCAGCGCGTGCAGGTGAAAGTTCAAAAAATCGATGCTCAAACCGGCAAGATCAGCCTCAGCCTGCGCGAGACGATCGAGAATCCGTGGACCCAAGCGGGTTCCAAGTATCCCGTGGGAAGTCACGTGCGGGGGCGGGTGACCAAACTGATGGAGTTTGGCGCCTTTGTGCAATTGGAGGGGGGCATCGAGGGGTTGGTGCATATTTCCGAGCTGTCGCACAAGCGCGTGTGGCGCACCAGCGAGGTGGTGGCGCCGGACCAAGAGGTCGAAGTCAAGGTGCTGTCGGTCGATCCCGAAGCGCAGCGCATGAGCCTGTCGATGAAAGCCTTGGAAGCGCGCGCGGAACCCCAGCCAGCCGAGCCCGATTTGGAAGACGCTGCGACTCCGCCGGCGCGGAAGAGCGACCCGGCCATGCTCAAGGGGGGGCGCACGAAGGCGTCGGGCGGCGAGAAGTTTGGCTTGAAGTGGTAACAGGGTAGCGGCTGCGCGGCCGGTTACGGCGTGGGCCGTGGCCAAGCGGCGTGCCCTGGCACGGCCAACCGCGCGCTCCACAGCTTGTGGCCCGCCGTGATGAACAGCGTTTGGAAGTCCGGTCCGCCGAACGCGCAGTTGGTACACATGTCTTCCGAAACCGGGATGAATCCCAACTGCTGGCCCTCGGGCGAGAGGACGTACACCCCGGCCGGGTGCGCGACCGTTTCCTGTTCGCTGGCCAGATTGGTTCCGGCCGCCACGTACAACCGGCCAGCCCGATCGACTTCCAGGCCGTCGCCGCCGCGACCCGGGCCGAAATCGTACACTGCGCGACGGCTGCCGGGCACTACCTGGCCTTCGGGCGAGAGAGCAAAGCTCCACACCTTGCGATCGCCGTCGGGCCGGCTGTTGTCGTTGTCGATGACATACAACCAGCGGTCGTCGGGCGACACGGCCAGGCCATTGGGGCGGGTCACTTCGCCGGGGCCCAAAATGCGTGCGAGCTGTCCCCCGGGGTCGATGCGATAGACCGCTTCGACGGGGAGACCCTGTGCGTCTCGCTGTTCGAGGTCTTCGCGATCGCCATAGCGCGGGTCGCTGAAATAAATTCGCCCGTGGCTATCGATGGTAAGGTCGTTGGGCGAGTTGAGCCGGTGTCCTTGATACCGTTCGGCCAGCACGGTGAGGGTGCCATCGGGTTCGGTGCGCGTGACGCGGCGTCGCCCGCCGGGCGCGGCGCCCTCGCAGGCCAGCAGACGGCCCTGGTGGTCGAACAGCAACCCGTTGGCTCGCCCGGCAGGGTGGCGAAACACGCTGATCTGGCCATTGCTTGAGCGCAGAATGCGATCGTTTTCCACGTCGGAAAAATACACACTGCCATCGGCGTGGTAGGCGGGCCCTTCGGTAAAGGCCACGATTCCCAGGGGCCGGGCCACGGTGCCAGGCGGGACGGGGCCGGGGGGCGCCGGTTCGTCGGCAGGCGCGTACCAGGGCCACAGCGCGAAAAACGCCGAGCAAATGGCCGCGAGTCGCCAAGTTGTTGCCCGACCGATGCGCACGGCGACTCTCCGGCGCGCCCCGCGAGCGGCGCGTTCTTCGACCTTCGATCAATGTCCGTCGGCCGTCTGTCGTCGTCCCGTCCCAGCGCCGCCCCCTGTCAGGGCCCCATATCAGCGCGCCAGGCTAGGGCACTAGGCCTTGCCGGCCATGGCTGCCGCCAAAATGCGCGAGGTGCTGGGGCGCATGATTCGGGGATCGACTTCCTGGCCCTCGAGCAGTGTCTTGCGAACATCTTTGCCCGAGATGAAGACAGGTTTTTCGTCCTTGTGCAGCTCCATCAGATCGACCCGGCCGGCCGAGTCGTAATAGGCCGCGAACCCCACGTTGAGCGGCTTGATGCGCAGGTCGCCGTGCAGGTTCTTGAAGATATCCTGGGCGTCGAAGTCGCCCCAAATGGCCGTGCCGTCGTGATAGGGGGCGTCGGCGTGCTTGCGCCCGATCACGATGTCGGTAAAGCCATAGTTTTGGCGATAGATGGCGTGCATCACGGCTTCGCGCGGGCCGCCGTAGAACATTTTGATATCGAGGCCCAACAAGATCACTCGATCGGGCACCTGTTCGCCGCGCGGTTCCCACAGCGATTGATCGCTATCGCCTTCGCCCAGGGCCCGGGTGTCGATCAGCGCTTCGTAGGTGTGCATCCGCACGTCGGCTTGCACGTCGTCTCCCTTGGTCTCGCCAATCAGCGGATTCAGCACCGCGCCGGCGTTGGCCCCTTGGCGGACAAGTTGTTCCAGGCCATAGACCAGGGCATATTCGTGTGCTCGGTGCAACGGATTTCGCGTTTGAAAGGCAACCGCGCGGTTCCAACCCTTGGTTTGCAACAGGGCCCGCACTTCGCGTGGCGACAGCACGTACTTGCCGAATTTTGGATGTTTGGGTTGCGGCAGCACTCGAATTTTTCCGCCCACCAAATGCGAGTTGTCGGCATCGCCCTTCAGCACCATGTCGCCACCAGGGTGGTCGGTGCGTTCGGTGCCGTAGACGCACTTCAGATAGCGGGCCTTGTCCCAAGCGAACACGTCGCTGATTTCCAGCGTGGCGACGATGGCCCCCGCGCTGTTGACCAGCGCCACACTCTGCCCCTTGGAAAGCTTGCCCGCCAGTTCGGCGGTCACGGGCAGCGACAGCGGAATGGTCCAAGCATAGCGCTGGCCGTTGTGTTCGATGTATTGGTCGTCGAGCACGCGGTTGAACGTCGCGCCGTCCATGGGGCCGTTCAACGGGCTGAGCGCGCCATCGCCGAAGCGATAGACGGTCGACAAGTCGGCATCGGAAACCGGCACGCGCACCAGCTTCTCGGCGGCCGCGACAAAGGCCTGCCGATCGGCAGCCGGCACAGTCAGGTCCAAGGGCTCAGTCAATCCGCCATGGGGGGGTACCAGATCGGCCATCGACAGGGTTCCTCGTAATCTCTAGTGACAGTGGTACGGTTCGCACTTAGCAAGAAACCGCGTAGTATAACCGGAGAACCTTCCGGCGAAAACCACACCCGAACCGGCCCCGCAGGGTGGCAGTCCATGGCGCGGCCCCGATCGCAACCAGGCCCGGAGGGTAAATCGCGGGAAAAATAGCGCGGCACGCGCGGCCTGCCGCACCGGAAACCGGCCGAGTAGGCCCACTACATAGTCGGAATCTGGGTCTCGGAAACTAAATGGAGACCTCTGCCCGAAATATTCCTGAGCCTTCTGCCGCGGAGCCGAACGCCGCGCCCGCTGACTAGCTGTCGCCCCCGGCGGGCCCGCCGGCAGATCAGGGCGTGGTAGCAGTCCGTTTTAGAGTTCGACGGACTGCCAGCCGGTGAATCGACATGCCAGATTGAATTACGGTTGCGCGCCCACTTCGGCGGCGGGTGCCGGACCCCCGTTTGGCGCGGCGTGCTCTTCATTCAGTGGCCCCGGAGCGCGACGCAGGCTCGTAGCAGGCGCAGAACCCCCGGCCGGCAGTTGGGGTTGGTCGGTGGGAGTGCCCACGTGGTCATCTGCCGGTGCCGGTTCGGCAGGATTCGGAGCCGGTTCGCGGCGCGCTTCGCCTCGCGGTGCGTGGTAGGGATCGGCGGCCGGGGTGGGGGCCACGGTGCGCGGTGTGAAGGGAGCGGGGTCGCAAGGCAAATCGCAGCCGGAACAGGGATCGACCGGCACCCGATGCACTACGGTACGCGGGACGCGATAGGTATAGGTCACCGGGGTGCGCCGTTCGACGGTCCGCGGCACGCGCACGGTTTGGGCCACCGTTTCCATTCGGCAGACGCGCACCGGAACCTGTTCGACGCGTTCTTCATATTCGGTACGAGTAGTGGTGACGGGTACCTTGCGCACCACTTCTTCCTCGACCATCCGGCAAACTTGCACCGGGGTTTGTTTTTCCACGCGCTCTGTAATCTGACGAGCCACGGTATAGGGCACGCGGCGAACTTGCTGTTCCTCGACCATCCGACACACGGTTTGCGGCACCTTGCGGGTC
>CAYSXM010000482.1:0-4293 GCA_964434905.1 uncultured Pirellulales bacterium
GACGCGCGATGATCAGGTGCCGCTGGGCTTTTGGCGCAGGGCGCTGGGAATTTCCACCTTGGTACTGCCGATCGTGTGCCTGACACCCAACCCGATCTTGATCAAGTAGCCCCCGGGGGCGCGCGCCACGGATCGATTGAGCCAGGCGATGGCCGAATGCCAGGGGCCTGCGTTTCCGCCAGCAGGTAGCGCGCCGTCAGCCCCAACAAGATCAATCCGCCGCCGACGACCGTCCACCAGGCGGGCGTCTCCGTCCCCAATACCGCCATCACCCACACCGGCAAAAGCACAGGCTCTAACAGCACCAGACCGGTCGCTTCGTGGCTAGAAACAGTTCGCAGCCCCCAGGTAAACAACAGGTAAGGCAGCCCGATCTGCAGCGCGCCAAACGCGGCCAGGCCCCACCACTGCGCGCCGTGCGGCCAGTATCCGAGCCACGCGACGTAGGGCCCCAACAGCACCACGGTGGCCAGGTTGTTGATCAGCACCAGCCAGGCGCTGTTTTCAGCGCGCAGCGCCCGCAAGCTGACCACCACCAGCGCATAGGCCACCCCGGCGAACAAGCCATACAGGGCGCCGGCCGAGCGTGGGGCGGCCAGTTCATAGCACAGTATGAGCCCCACGCCACAGGCCACGAACACCAGCGCCGCCAGATCACCACGTCGGGGTGGTTCCAACCCTACCAGCCAACCGAACAACAGCACCCAGAACGGCGCGGTGCTTTGTAGCCAGATGGCGTTGGCCGCGGTGGTCATTGCCATGGCGGTCATATAGGTCAGGTTCATCACGGCGAACCCGATCAACATGGGCGCCATGGCGGGTCGCCAACGTGGACGGCGAACCACCGGCAACAGCGACAACGCGGCAAAGAGCGCGCGCCAGAAAGCCATCAAGGGGCCCCGATATTCCACGGGCCAATCGGCGAATAGCGAACTCTTGGCGAACAGCCCGCTGGTGCTCCACAGCACGGCGGCCAGCACGATCGCCGCGCGACCCCCCCAGGCGCGGCTGGGTCGAGATCGCGGGTGCGGCAGCGGATCGACCGGCATGGCGGTTCCAAGGAGCAAGGCGGCGTTTCCAACTCGGGAAGTCGGACATCTTATCGCGGTCGCATGGTTCGCGCCCGTGCCAGACGACCAATTTTTCAGGCCCCCGATCGCGAATTGGCCGGGGTCCACCGCGGTCCGGGAGGCCCGCGACGGGGGGCGGCCACAGTTTGATCTTACGGTCGAAAGCGGTCGTCGACTAAACTTCGCCCGGTTTGCGGTTCGCCCGGCCGCGGTGCTCGGTCGGAAACAGTCATCTTTCGCGAAACGTCATGCGACTAGCCTTGGTACACGACTGGCTGACCGGAATGCGGGGAGGCGAAAAGTGCCTGGAAGGCCTGTGTCGGCACTTTCCCTCGGCACCGTTGTATTCGCTGTTGCATCGCCGGGAATCGACATCGCCGACCATCGAACGAATGGAGATTCACACCAGCCCGCTAGGGAAGCTGCCAGGAGTCGATCGGTACTATCGCTACCTGCTGCCACTGATGCCCTGGGCGGTAGAACAATTGGCTGCTCCGGACGACACAGAGCTGGTGGTCAGTTTCAGCCACGCGGTGGCCAAGGGGTTTCGCGCCCCGCCGGGCGTACCGCACGTGTGCTATTGCTTCACGCCCATGCGCTATGCCTGGGATCTGCGAGCGGACTATTTTTCGACTCCGCATTCGCCTGCGACCCACGGCGCGCCACGGGCACGCTGGCGCAACGAGCTGCGGAACAAGCTGCGCGACCGATTGCTGGACCGGGTTCGCGATTGGGACCAGGCCACGCACGAGCGTGTGACCCACTTCGTCGCCATCAGCCACGCCATCGCCGAGCGGATTCACGCTTGTTATGGTCGCGACAGCACGGTGATCTATCCGCCGGTCGATACGGATTTCTATACGCCCGACGAGACGCCGCGCGAGGACTACGATCTGTGCGTTTCGGCACTGGCGCCCTACAAGCGGATCGATCTGGCGATTGCCGCGGCGAACCACTTGCGGCGCCGGCTGGTGGTGATTGGCGCCGGGCCCGAACTGCCAAGGCTGGTACGTCTGGCGGGCCCCACGGTCGAGCTGCTAGGTTGGCGCAGCGACGGGGAAATCCGCCAGCACCTGCGTCGCTGTCGGGCGCTGATCTTTCCGGGGCACGAAGATTTCGGCATCGTACCGGTCGAGGCTTCGGCCTGTGGAACGCCGGTAGTGGCGTATGCCCGCGGCGGCGCGACGGAAACCATCTTGCCTGCCGACAACCACCGACGTGGAACCGGGGTGTGGTTCGCGGACCAGACGGTTGAGTCACTTTCCGAGGCCTTGGCCTGGCTGCACGCTCACCCGACACAGATCGACCCCCAGTTGGCGCGGCAGCGCGCTCTGCAGTTCAGCACGCCGCGCTTTGAACGCGAGTTGATGGCGTACTTGGCTCAAGTTCGTTCCGGACAAGCTGCGCCCGACCGCGTGGCACTGCGCCAGGCCGCCTAGCAGTCTGGCGAATTCTTCAAGGGCCGCAAAGCGGGGCGCGCACCAGCGCAATGCACGCAGCCCTCGCCGCGAGGTCTTGTCGCGGGGCGACAGGCAGATTTCCTGTCGCGGCCCCCGACTGCGGCTACAGGCCCAGAAAGGGCGCCGGCACCAAGAAGGCGTGCTGTTCGTACAGGCTCCAGATGCCGTGCCAGGCCGTGTATTGCGAGAAGAAAACGATCGCCACATAGACGATGGCCGCGGCCGCCAGCGCCAACCGACCCACCAGGCGCGCCGGCCACCACCGCGGCGTGGCCCGGCGCGCGGCCCGCGCATAGGCCCAACCGACCAGCAACCGTGCAGGAAAAATAAAGATCACAAACACCAAGCTGGGCAGCCAGGCAGCCTCGCGCGGCACCATTTCGATCTTCAGCAAATACAGCGGCACCGCCATCAACAGCGTGGCCACCAACGCCGCGGCGCAGGCCAGCGGCGCGCGGCGGAGTGCGTCGCGCATGGCACGCCGCTCGAACATGCTTTGCCAGCGGCCGGTCACCGCCAGGTGGGCTTGCAACAGCGGAATGTAGGCCAGGACCCAGAATAGCCACAGGGCCCCCAAGAAACCCAAGGGGGCCAGGTGTCGGCCCAGGGCAATCAGCGTGACGGGGGGCGCCAACCACGCCAGCCCTCCTAGAAAGCCCCACAGACCCAGCCGAAAATAGTGTGGTAGGTGCAAGCTGGTGACGAAAGTCCACACGGCATCGCGCGCGTGGGAATAGGCCTGGCCGCCATGCACCAGCCGCCAGCCGCGCAGCGGATTGACCCACGGCCAGAGAAAGTGCCGCAGGCGGCCACCACGCCCTACGGCGCCCAGCACATGCAGCACCACAACCGCCGTTAACACGACCAGCACGCGGTGCCAGAAACGCACACTCGGACCCGCCGGGTCGATTAAACGCGCCGAGGTGCGCAGGTCCGAGACATAGCGCAGCGGCAGCAGCCACAGCCAGGCGCCTAGGAACATTCCGCCCACCCGTGCCGCGCGGCGCACGCCGACGAAGCCCTCGCGCAAGCGGCCCGACCGTGCCACCCGCCCCGAAGCTTCGAGCAGGTACCCCAAGCTCAGAAACTGCAAGACCGGCGCCGCGGCCAAGAACGACAAGCCCACCACCAACGTCAAGGCGCCAAACAACCATTCAGCCGCCGAAGCGGTTCCCCGCGCCAACCAAACCAGACGCGCCCCCACCCGGCGGATAACGCGCGCGCGGGGAACCACGCACTGGGGGGGCAACAGGTCGGGGGCCGCTTCGACCGTGTTCGTTTCCACGATGGCAGACATCGCGCAACTCCCGCGCGCCCCGAAACACCGCGACCGAGTTGCCCGATTAGTTCGACCCGCTCGACAACCGGTCTCGGCCTGGCGGCGGCGCCCACCCGTGGCAAGACTCGCCCTCGCAGCGCGACGAGCGGCTTCCGAGTACTACTATCAACGATTCGCCCGCCAATCGCAATTCTTTCCCGCCACCGACGAACCGCTAGCAGCGGGTTGAAGCATTCGACGCGCCTGCGTCATCGCCAGGATGCGATGGCAAAACAGCGACGTAAGTCGTTTTTTGCGAGCTGCGCGGAGCTGTGCTCCGCACTTGGCGAGGTTGAAACCTGCCACGATGGCACTTTTCAACGAACCGCTAGGGGGGTGGCCATGCGCAGCAGGCCCCAGACTGTGTGCGAGTTGGCGCCGGTTACAAAAGTTGCGGTAGAATGACTCGCGGTACCGCGCCCTGGCGTCGGGAGAGCGTAGCAAT
>CAYSXM010000483.1:0-4287 GCA_964434905.1 uncultured Pirellulales bacterium
GCCATCGAGCACTCGAGCGTGGCCGATGCAGCGCGCTGGCTCGGCCAGCAGGGTTGGCAGGTCGACTGGTTGCCGGTCACCACCGATGGCCTGGCGCGGCTCGACGTGCTGGAAACGATGCTGGCCCAGCCCACGAGCCTGGTCGCCTTGATGTTGGCCAACCACGACACCGGAGTGGTGCAACCCGTCGCTCAGGCAGCGGCGCTCTGCCAAGCGCGGGGCGTGCCGACGTTTTGCGATGCGGTGCAGGCGGTGGGTAAACTGCCGGTCGATTTTCGGGCACTGGGGGTCACTGCCCTGTCGGCCAGCGCGCACAAGCTACGCGGCCCGCGCGGCGCTGGTGTGTTGGTGCTGGCGGCGGGCACCGCACTGGTGCCGCGGCAGTTCGGCGGGTTCCAACAAGACGGCCTGCGGCCCGGCACCGAATCGCTAACCCTGGCGGTGGGTTTCGAGCAGGCGCTATCGTTGGCCGTAGAGCACCTGGCCGAGCAGTGCGGGCAAATGGTCGAATTGCGCGCGGCGTTCGAGGCGGGTCTCCGCGAGGCTTGGCCGGAAGTGGTCGTCCACGGACACGCCGCGCTGCGATTGCCACAAACGATCTGCGCGGCGCTGGTGGGTCTCGATCGCCAAGCGTTGTTGATGTCGTTGGACCTGGCCGGCCTGATGTGTTCGGCCGGTGCGGCTTGTGCCAGCGGATCCAGCGAGCCGTCGCCTACCCTGGCGGCAATGGGTTGTTCGACCGCCGAGTTGGAAAGTTCGTTGCGGTTTAGCTTGGGCACGACCACGACCCTGGCCGAGGTTCGCGCCGGGGTCGAACGCATCGCCAAGGTATGCAACGAGTTGCGTCGGAAAAAAAGGGGGCGAATTTCGCTGGCCACGAATGGCGAATCGCCACCCGATCGGCTAGACTAACGGCACTTTTTCCAGGGGCGCGCGACGAACCTCTCGAGGGGGTGCCAGCTCCCGCCAGCACCCTTCGTGGAAGCCGTGTCCCGGAGGGCAGGAAGACACGTGCCCCGGTGGGCAGGAAGACAACGGAGCGATGCCAGTAGCCGCAGGCGTGTTTGTGATTCCCGAGGCAACGTCCACCGCGTTGCCCAGCGCTGCACCGCCGTTGGGGTTGGCGGTCGCGCGGTCGCGCGCCTGGGTCGGTTGGGACGAATTCTTGGCCGGCGCCGAACATCGCGAACTGGCGGTCGTGGTCGAACGATTGTTGTCTCGGCGCGGTCTGGCTAGCTATTCCCCGTTGGTGCTGCACGGCGCCGCAGGGACCGGCAAGAGCCATTTGCTGTGCCGACTGGCCACCGCGGCGAGTGAACGCCTGGGCACGAGCGTACCGGTGTGGCGCGCGGCCGACTTGCCTTACCGCTTGCCGGCCGATATCGACGAAACCTCGCCCCGTCCGGTGGCCACGGTCGAGAGCGGGCCCTGGCTGTTGGTCGATGAACTAGACGATTTATCGCGAGACGAAGCGGTGCAAGAACGCTTGGTGCGGCGTCTCGACGAAGTGCGCCAGCGGCAAGGCGTGGCTTGCCTGGTGGCGCGGCGCCCGCCTAGCGAGTTGGTGCACCTCATTCCGCGGCTGGCGACGCGACTGACCGCCGGCCTGTGGTTACCCCTGGCCAACCCCAGTCACGAGGTGCGCCGCGAAATTCTGCGGCGGTTTGCTTGGCGCTACAACCTGCGCATTACCGACGATGCGGCCGAAGCGTTGGTGCTCGGCGTCTGCGGCACGGTACGCGACCTGTTGACGGCCGCGATGTTCTTGCAATCGATCGCTAGCCGCGAGGCAGGCCTGATAACCACCGAACAGGTGGCCCTGTACCTGGCACAACGGAAACAGCGGCGCGGCCTGTCGCTGGTACGGCTGGTGCAACGTATCGCACGCCGGTTCGGTATCTCGCCGGTCGAGGTTCGTTCGGCGTCGCGCCGCAAGAGCGTGGTGCAAGCGCGGGGCCTGGCCATGTATTTGGCGCGCGAACTGACCGGCAAGAGCCTGACGGAAATTGGAGCTTTTTTCGGCGGCCGAGATCACTCGACCGTGTTGCACGCCTGTACGCGTACGGCACAAGTGCTCGATAGCGACGCCGTGTTGCGGTCTATTGCCGCAGCAGTCCGCGAAGCTTGGGAGGGTAAATAATGCCACGCGCGCCCTCTCCCACAATCGACCCAGACCCAGTGGCAACGGCCCCCCGCACCGTAAACGGAACCGGCTGCACGCCGGTGCCTGGTGCCCCGACCCCCTGGCATTTCTCCTTGCAATTCCCCGGTGGGCGAGATGGAAAACTTGTCGCCTGCCTGTGGTCCGGCGGGGTTGGTCAGGCCCGTTGCGGTTGGTCCCCGTTGGCGAATCGAAGTTTACGCGACAGTCGTCGACGCCTTCCCACCCTGGCGCCACGGCGGCGCGACCGTTTTTCCGTCCTTGCCAATATTTGTATCTCGTGGAGCTACCGCCGGTTGGGACCATTTCGCGGGCCGTGCCGCGGCGGGGTGGGGCCGCTCTTACTACTACTGTTTTCTCTATAGATTCTTATAAATACCAGAACTGACCGGTGGTGTTGCCCCCGGGGCAGTTGGCATCGCGATCGGGAAAGAAGGTGGAAGGTCATGAAAATCATCTGTGAACGCGACAAACTGTTGAACGCGTTTGCCACGGCCAGCACGGTAGCGCCCTCGCGCAGCCCGAAACCCATTTTGCAGAACGTGAAGCTCGAGGCCGCGCCGGAGCAGACTTCGCTGTTGGCAACCGATTTGGAGACCGCCATTCGGCTCGAAGTGTTGGGCGTGGACGTCGCGGTGCCGGGCGCGGTGGTCTTACCGACACAGCGGTTCGGCGCCATTTTGCGAGAAAGTGGCGACGCGAAGCTTTCGATCGAGACCGATGGCCAGGGCACGCTGGTGCGGGGCGAGCGGAGCCGGTACAAGCTGTCGGCGGCCAATCCGGATGAGTTTCCGCCGGTGGCCATGTTCCAGGAAACGCGCTATCACGAAGTGCCGGCCCGACTGTTTCGCGAAATGATCCGCCGCACGGTGTTTGCGACCGACAACGAAAGCACGCGTTATGCGCTGGGTGGCGTGTTATTGGAGTTGAGCGACGAGCAGATCGTGGCCGTAGGGACCGATGGCCGTCGCCTGGCGACGATGCAGGGTCCTGCCCGCGCGGTGGCCAACCCCGAGGTGGCAGGTGTGATGACCATTGTACCGACCAAGGCCGTGCATCTGATCGAGCGTGCTCTGGCCGAGGCCACGACCGAAGTGTGGTTGGCGCCCAAGGCCAACAGCCTGCTGGTGAGGTGCGAGCGCACGACCATCTACACACGTTTGGTGGAAGGTCGATTTCCCAAATGGCGCGATGTGTTTCCGCAGCGTACCAATTCGACCAAGATCGAACTGGCCGTCTCGCCGACCAACGCCGCGGTGCGGCAAGCTTCCGTGTTCACCAACGACGAAAGCCGTGGAATCGAGTTTCGCTTTGGCAATGGCGCATTGACCCTGCAAGGCGAAACGGCCGAGGTGGGCGAATCGCTGGTGGAATTGCCGATCAGCTACGACGGGCCCGAATTGTCGATCGTGCTCGATCCGCGCTATGTCATGGATTTCTTGAAGGTGGTGGACGCCGACCGGAATTTCACGTTCGACGTGCAAGATGGCGAAAGCGCCGCGGTATGCACCACGGACGACGGCTATAGCTATGTCATTATGCCTTTGGCACGCGACCCATAAGCATGGCTGCACGACCTTCATCGATTGGTAGCGTGCTGACAGAGTTGTTCCTGCGGCGCGGATTTGGCCGGGTGCAAAGCCACGCCGCGCGCGTGGCGGCGTGGCGCGAAGCGGTAGGCGAATCGCTGGCGGCACATACCCAGATTGGCGGCCTCCGGCGTGGCGTGCTCGAAGTCCAGGTAGCACACGCCGTGCTGGCGCAAGAATTGACCTATCAAAAACCGGCCATCCTGGCCCGCCTGGCAGAGACCTGGCCCGATGAGGCCATTCGCGATTTGAAACTGCGAACCGGCCCCCTATCGTGACGCATCGCGGGGCCACGGTGCCCCGCCCCTGGTGATCGTTCGTTTGCCCCCCGAGGTGAAATGTCTGACGAAGCTTTGCCCGACGAAGGTGGATCGCCAGAGGCCGAAACGCAGCGCTTCAGCCGCGCCCAAGACGAATATTCGGCCGAGTCGCTGGAACACCTCAGCGACTTGGAGCATGTCCGCGAACGACCCAGCATGTACATCGGCGATACCGGCATGCGCGGACTGCACCACATGGTCTACGAAGTCGTCGACA
>CAYSXM010000484.1:0-4285 GCA_964434905.1 uncultured Pirellulales bacterium
CTTTTCTCCGGTGGGCCGAAATCGAACCCCCAATCGCCGCGCCTGGTAGTCGGTGCAGTTCGAGGTACTGGTTACCTCGCCAAACTCGCCACCGTCGCCCCGGCCAGGCATCCAGGCCTCAAGATCGTACTTCCGATAGGCCGGCCCGCCCAGATCGCCAGTCGCCGTGTCGATCACCCGATAGGGAATCCCCAATTCGTCAAACAGCCGGCATTCCAGCCCGCACAATTCCTCGTGCATGGCGTCGCTTTGCTCGGGCAGCGTATAGGCAAACATTTCGACCTTGGTGAATTGGTGCACCCGGTAGAGCCCACGCGTGGCGCGACCGTGGGCGCCTGCTTCGGTGCGAAAACAGTGGCTGATTCCACACAGCCGGACCGGCAACTGCGCGGCTTCGAGAATCTGGTCCTGCAACATACCGCCCAGAGTGATTTCAGCGGTGGCAATCAGACTCAGATCGCTGTCCGAAATATTGTAGACCTGCCGTTCCGGACCGCGGGGGATATAGCCGGTGCCGTCCAGGATCTCGTGCCGGGCCAGGTCGGGGGTGATGATGGGAGTATAGCCCGCCTCCATCAACAGGCGCACCGCGAATTGTTGTAGTGCCAATTCCAGCAACACGGCTTCGCGTTTGAGGAAATAGAAACCGTGCCCGGTCACGCGCGAGCCGGCCTCGAAGTCCATTAAGTCCAGTGCTTCCCCGAGCGCCACGTGATCGCGAGGGGTGAAGTCGAAAACGGGCAGGGGGGTTTTTCCCCGGCGAATTTCCCGGCTCGACTCCTCGCCCCCGATCGGCGCAGCGGGGTGCGACATGTTGGGAATCGAGGCGTGCAACAGGCTCAGTTCGGCCTGCGAGCCGTCGAGTTCCTCTTGCACCGCGGTCACCTGCTCGCGCAGCGCGCGCCCCTGGGACTTGCGGCGCTCTCGCTCCGCCGCGTCGCTGGCCTGGCCAATCGACTTGGAAACTTCGTTGGCGTCGCGTTGCAGCGATTCCAGTTCAATCTGCCGCGTTCGACGCTGAGTTTCCAACGCTACGAATCGATCAACGTCGACTTGTACACCGCGCCGCTGACAGTTTTCACGCACTAGTTCCGCGTGGTCGACAATGAACTTGCGATCAAGCATGACGCGTTACTTCTACCTATTGGTTTCCCACATCTCCGCCGGCCACACGACCCAGGTGAGAAATGCTAGCCGCGCCGCAACGCCTGCCCTCGGGGACCCACGCTGGCCAGTTCGCTCCACAGCGCCGCGCTGGTGCGAATGCCACGGTGAAAGTCCGCCAGGCAGAATTTTTCATTGGGACTGTGGGTGTTGTCGTCGTTCAAGCCCCAACCCAGCAGTAAGGTATCCACTCCAAGTTGCTCGTGAAAGGTGTTCACCACGGGGATCGAACCCCCTTCGCGCAGAAAAACCGGGGCCGTGCCAAATCCCCGCTCTACCGCCCGAGCGGCCGCCGCCATATAGGGGCTGTCGATCGGCACGACCACGCCGGGTGCCCCGTGGTGTGCTACCAGCTCTAGCGAAATACCCCGCGGGCATTGCGCTCGCAGGAACGCCTCGAGTTGCCGTGCCACCGCGTGCGGGTCTTGGCACGGAACCAGGCGAAAGCTGAACTTGGCACCCGCTCGGGCCGGCAGTACGGTTTTTGCACCTTCGCCCTGGTAACCGCTCCACAGGCCGTTGATGTCGTAGGTGGGGCGAGCGCTTTTTCGCTCGATCGTGGTAAATCCGGCCTCGCCACTCAGTGCCGCAACACCTAGCTGCTCGCGAAATTCAGCTTCGTCAAACGGCAGCGACGCCATCGCCTCGCGCTCCGCGGCCGACAGCGGCGTCACCTGGTCGTAAAAACCGGGTACCTGCACCCGACCCTGAGAATCGACCAACGATGCCAGCATCGCGCACAGCGCATTGGCCGGGTTGGTCACCGCGCCGCCGAACACGCCCGAGTGCAGGTCTTGCCGCGGCCCGGTCAATCGCAATTCGAAATAAGCAATGCCGCGCAGCCCATAGGTCACTGCCGGCCGCCCCGGCCCGAATTGCGAGGTATCGCTGATCACGACCACGTCGCATTCCAGCCGCGCGCGCTGGGCGGCGATAAACGCCTCGAGGTGTTCGCTGCCAACTTCCTCTTCGCCTTCGATTAAGAACTTCAAATTCACCGGCAGGTCGTCGTTCGTGGCCAGCCAAGCTTGGGTGCTGAACAAGTGGGTCAGTACTTGTCCCTTGTCGTCGGTCGCGCCGCGCGCATAAAGATTTCCGTCACGACGGGTCGGCTCGAACGGAGGAGTGATCCACTCCGACAATGGGTCGGGCGGCTGCACGTCGTAATGCCCATAGACCAGCACGGTTGGCGCGCCGGGCACTGGCCGGCTGTGGGCCAACACAATCGGGTGGCCCGGCGTCTCGCACGTTTCCACCGTCAGGCCCAGCGCGGAAAACTTTGCCGCCAACCAGTCGGCGGCACGCCGGACATCGCCCCGATGCCGACTATCGGCACTGACGCTCGGAATGCGCAGCAGGTCGCACAACTCTTCCTCGAACTCGCGGGCGTGCGCGTGCAGATAGGCCACGATTGCATCCATCGGATTCCCAACCCTTCCAGTAGGGGACGAACGGCAGCTCGGAAGACACCCAGCCGAAAACGAGCGCCACACGGAAGAATGCCCGGGCAGACACGGTCATTGTGCGCCCGACACCGCGTCGGTTGCCAGGGGGCGGCGCACTTCGGCCCCGGCCGGGCTCCGCGTCGACCGTCAGTGAACCTCGGCACGGTTTACAAGTTGTAGCCGTGGCGAGTCTGAATCAGCCTTCTCGAATTCGGCCGGCGATTCAAGACGTGGCATCGCGACCGGCAATTCGTGTCGACTCCAGCCGCGCCAGCAGTGCCTCGCGCGCCGCCGTAACCTGGGCCCGCACGCACTCGGGGTCATTGAACCAGTGGGCCACCTGGCTGGCTAGCGCGGCAACCTGCACATCGATTTGGGGCGTGGAACCCAGCGGCAAAGTGGCGTGCACTCGCGTGCGCGGGTCTGATCTTGAAAGCCCCTCTGCCGTGCACAGCGACGCGACCGGAATTTCCAGGCAGTGGGCCGCTTGCAACGGGCTAGGACCATCTTTCCAGGGGTCGCCCTGCCAGATCAAAATGTCTACCTCGGCCATCAGGTCGGGCCCCATCGCCTCCGAAGTAATTAGCAAAGTACATCCGGCCAGACCCTGCTGGTGTGCCAGTTCATCGAGCACGCCCATCTCAGCCTCCTCGGCGAACACTAAGACGTGAACCGGTCCAACTTCACGAACCACCTGCTCGATCGCGGCGAACACTCCGCCACAATGGCCCAAGGCTCCGGGCTCTGTGGCCAAGCCCAGCACACGACCCTGGGGGGGTATTCCGAGCAAGGTCCGTGTGCCGTCATGTTGTGCGGCACGGCAATAGACCGCCGGGTCGACTGGTTGACCTGTGGTGCCGGGCGAGGGATTCCCCGCTAACTTCCGACAAACCTCGCTAGCTTGAAACGCCATTTGGCCGACATGGCTGGCCAGTTGCGATTGTGCTAGGCGCACTCGCTTCCACGACTCGTCCACGGCACGCACATCGGGTGGGTCGGTGTTTGCCACGGTTCATTTCCTCTGGCACACGGGCGCTGTTACCGGTTGTGGGGGGCTTCCAGGGCACGCACGCTGGCACGCCGTGCACGACCGGTTGCGAACCAATTGCTGCACCCCAGCACGAACAGTATTCGCAGTGCCGCCCATGCTTCCTGGGAGTTGATTTTCGATTGGCCGCGTTCGCGGTCGGCGAACACAATCGGAGATTCCACGAACCGCGCGCCCGCCAACTTGAGACGCCACAAAATCTCTTCCTGAAACGAATAGCCCCGCGATCGGATCGCGGCAAAGTCTAGCCGCGCCAACCGCGACGTCCGATAGCATCGGTACGCGCCACTGCAATCGTGCATCCGCAAACCCAGCATGACCCGCGCATAGAGATTGACCATCCGGCTCATCAGACGCCGTTTCCAAGGCCAGCCAACCACGCCGCCACCGGGCACATAGCGCGATCCGATCACGACATCGGGCGTGTCGTCGGCATGGCGTCGAGCCAACAGCGACCGCAAATGGCGCGGGTGATGGCTGAAATCGGCGTCCATGTTCAAGACCCATTCGTATCCCTGGGCCAGGGCATACTCGAAACCAGCCAGCGTGGCGGTTCCCAGCCCTAGTTTTCCGGCCCGATGCACGACCCGCAGTCGCGCATCTTGAAGTGCCTGCTCGTCGGCCCAGC
>CAYSXM010000485.1:0-4283 GCA_964434905.1 uncultured Pirellulales bacterium
CACGTTGCTCGGCCTGGTGGCTAGCGAAACCACCACCAGCGTCACACTTCGCCAGGCACTGGGCAAAGAAGACCAACTGCTCCGCAGCCAAATCACACAACTGCTGGCCAGCCCGCTGTCGCTGATGCCTCAGAACCTGGAACAAGCGATGAGCCGGCAAGAGCTGGCCGACCTGCTGGCCTATCTCAAGGGGGAAGGCGCGCCGTAGCCGGCGGCCAGGGTGCGGATCGGACATGTTACGACCAACATCGGGCGCGTGCGCTCGCCCTGTACCAAGGAGTATGACCATGCGAGGCGTCTGGGCGTTCGTAGTGGGGTGCGGAGTGTGGATCGCGGCCACCCAGACTGCCTGGGGCGACGAACCAGCGATGTTTTCGGCCGGCTTTGCCGAGCAAGACATCACCCCCGCAGTGGGCATGGAGCAACCCGGCGGCTATGGCAAGGCCCGCCACACCGTGCATCACGATGCTTGCAAGGTGCGGGCCAGCGTGTTTGGCGATGGCACCACGCGCGTGGCGGTGGTGGGAATCGACGCGCTGTTGATTCGCCGCGAAACCGTGGCGGCCGCGCGGCAAGCCATTCACCAGCAGTGCGGGATTCCGCCCGAGGCGATCATGATTGCCGCCTCACATTCCCATTCGGCTGGGCCCACCGGAATGATCCTGCCGGGCGAGTTCGACCAGGCATCGCCCCTGGTGAAAAAGTTGGCCTACGAGCTTAGCTCCACGGCCGACGCCGGCTATCTGGACCAGGTAGAGCGCGCCCTCGTGGCGGCCGTGGTGGCGGCCGACGCGGCGCGTGTTCCAGCGCGCGCGGGCGCAGGGTTCGGCATCGCCGAGGGAACCGCTTTCAACCGGCGATTTCGCATGGCGAGTGGTCTGACCATGACGCATCCCGGCCAGGGCAACCCAGACACGCTTGAGCCCGCCGGACCGACCGACCCCCAGGTGGGCGTGGTGGGCGCCTGGACCGCCGACGGAAAGTGCCTGGGGTGCATCGTGAACTTTGCCTGTCACTGCACGACGGGGCCGGGTGGCATCTCGGCCGACTATGTCTATTACCTGGAACAGACGATTCGCGGTCTATTCGGCGCCGAAGTGGTGGTGGTGTTCGTACCGGGCATGGCGGGCGACGTCACCCAGGTCGACAATCGCAACCCGTACCAGATCAAACAATTTGGCGAGCTGGCTGGTCGGTTCGTGGGGGGCCGCGTGGGGGCCGCGGCGATCGAGGCGCTGACGACCATGGAGCAATCGGCCGGTGCGTTGTCGCCGGTCGCGGCGCGCTCCCAAACGTTGCAGATTCCGCGCCGAGCGCCTCGACCCGAGCGCTTGGCCAAGGCACTGGATCTGGTCGCGCGCGACCCGCAGACCGTCGACGCGACGGAGTGGACATTTGCCAAGGAACTGGTGCTGCTCGACGCACGGCTCTCGCGCGAACCGGTGGCGCCGGTGGAAGTGCAGGCGGTGCAACTGGGCCCCGTGGTGCTGCTGACGTGCCCCGCCGAATATTTTTGTGAGTACGGCTTAGCGCTAAAGGCCGGCAGCCCGTTTCCCGTGACGCTGCCGGTGAGTTTGGCGAACGATTGCGTGGGGTACGTACCGACCGAGGAGGCGCTGGGCCCGCGCGGCGGGGGCTATGAAACGCGGCTCACCAGCTATAGCAACCTGGTGCCGACGGCTGGCCGGACCATCGTCGAGGCGCTATTGGAACTTTCTCGCGGCTTGCAGCCGGGCGTGCTGCCCACGGCGGCGCCGCTACCGGCGTTTACCGGCCGACCCTGGACCTATGGCAGCCTGCCACCGGAATTGGATTAGGGGGCGCCGTTGCGGAGCGGGTGATCTCGCGAGTTCCCTTACGCACAGTTCAGATGCGGTGTTCCCCTACGGCGCCGTGCTCGCCCGGGCTTGAACGCCCCAGTGGTCTTGCTGCCTGGTGACCACATAGACCGCCTCGAACGTGCCGAGCGCCGTGCCATCTGTCCGATAGCGCGTGAATCGCACGTTCAGGTTCACCTGATCGGTCGAGCGTTGCAACACCCGCAGCTCGTCCCAGACGCTGTGATGCCAGCCGGCCGCACGCAGCGCCGCGAAATCGAACCCGTCGCGGGTATATTCTTCGGCCGATTGCCAGATGCGCGTTTTGCCCTGCGCGATGCGCACGTGGGGAAAATTCAGCGTGGCGGCCCAGGCCGCCAGGTCGGCACGGTTGAACGCGGCCAAATAGTGTTCGACCGCAGCCAGCGCCGGAGCATCGGGCGAGCGTGGCTCGGGTGCTCGTGCCCTGGCCCAGCCCAGCCCCCATGGAACCAAGCACACGGTCAGCAGCAGAGCAGCAGCGCCTGAAATTCGTATTCGCATGAATTGGATTTTCGTGGGGGTGAAATGGAATCCTATTGAGTGACTCTGGGTGCCGTTGTTTTTTCCGAGTGGCAGCAAAGAAAGCACGCTCTCTGGGTGCCACTGGCTCTGCCAGTGCCGATGCTGGCTCTATTGCTAGCCCAGTGCTCCGACGGGTAAACCGTGAACGACGGGAAGGTCGACGAATTGTTGTTTGGGCGGGTCGAGATGGTACCAGCGCGCGCTCGACCACTTCCAATCGACGGCTCGCGTGACGAGGCCACGTCGGACGGGATTGTTGTGTACGTAGTCGATTGCTGCTGCGATGGCAACCGTCGTCGTCAAGTTGCGGTCATAGCCCGGGCCCTCTTGCCAGAAGCGGAAACACGTCTTGCCGGGTCGTTCATGCACGGTGAGTCGATCAACCAGCGGGGATTTCATCTCTAGCAACGATTCCTTGATCGACTTCGAGAATGGTTGCTTGATTAACGCCAGGTAGTGTCCGATTTCTGGCTCCATGGATAACGGAACCACGGCCAAATGCACGTGCTCAAGCATGAACACGAAGGCAGCCAGTTGGAATCCCAGTTGCTGGCCAGCCACATCAATGCATCGAGCCAGCCTCTGCCGACGATTGTCCTCGTCTAGCAACGGGAGCCTGCGATAGCACGATAAGGTCAATTCGTGCAGATCGCCGGGTTCGTGGTAGTGCTTGATTTGCTTTCGATGGGGTCGTGTGCCGCACATTGTCAGCAGCCTATGACGCAGAAAAACTGAAATCAAGGCTGGGGCCGCGAACGACTAACGCGGACGGTGTGGCATGTGTTGATGCCCGACGCGGGTGCCACGGGTATTGCTAGTGTCCGAATTCTCCTGAGCAATCGCACTGGCAAAGCCAGTGGCACCAAACGAAAGCACGCGCGCGGTTCTAGACTGCCACGTGCGGCTAGGCGAAATACCAGCACAGGGCCAACGTGACCGCCACTAGCAGTCCGGCCCACAGGCGGTCGTCTTGCCAGCGGGGTCGTGCCGCGAACTGAGCATCTTCCTGGGCATCGTGCCGATAGCGCCACCAAAGGTATTGTTCGCGCTCGGCCGAGCGTTCGCTGCGGTAGGCATAGCTCACGGCCAACAGCACCACGAAGCAAGCCAAGGTGGCTAGCCCGGCGCGGTGAAAAGCCTGCAAAGGCTGGTTCAACAGGTGGAGAGAAATCGTCTCGAACAGCACGCTCGACAGCGGTCCCGAGAGGATCGCGGCGACCGATCCGGTGGCGGTCACCTGCGGCAACAAGATACCTGCGAGAAAGACCACGAGCACGCCCGGCACCAGATAGGCGTTGTACGACACCATGCGATTGAAGATACCGGCGCGGCCGCTGCCGGCAGGGTCGCCCGGGGCCGGACCAGCCCAGATCGAGAGGCCGATGGCCACCACAGTAATTGCAACCATCGCCACCCGGCCCACCAAAATCATGTGTTGGTCGTCTGCCGTGGGGCGCAGGTATTTCTTGTAAATGTCGAACGAGAACAGCGTGGCGGCCGAATTGAGCATCGAATCGACTGTCGACAGAATGGCGCCCACCAACCCGGCCAGGACCAGGCCGGTCAGCCCATAGCCTACCGGCAGCAGGGTGCGCGTCAGCCCGGCAAAGGCAGTATCGCTTTGGGTGGCAGGGTCGATATTCAGAATGTAGGCCGAGGCCATGCCGGGGACGATGCAGATGAAGGGAATCAATAACTTGAAGAACCCGGCGGTGACGATGCCGATCCGGCCGTCCCAATCGGTCTTGGCGCCCAGCGCTCGCTGCACCATGAACTGGTTGGTGCCCCAGTAGTAGAAATGCAGCACCATCAGCCCGCTGAGCACGCCGGTCCAGGGAAGTTCGGGGTGGTCGGAGGGAAAGAAGACGTGGAACCGCTCGGGCTGTTTTTCCAGCAGTCCGG
>CAYSXM010000486.1:0-4269 GCA_964434905.1 uncultured Pirellulales bacterium
CAGGCCTGCGACTCTTGTTGAAACCAGGCGGTTCGCCCTTGCTGCTGCAGGCGCTGGCCGATGGTTTGGCGTAACGCAAACAGGTGCCGGACATCTTCCAGTGCATAATCCAACTGAGCGGCGGTAAGCGGCCGCCGGCGCCAGTCGGTGCGCGTTTCTCCTTTACGAGGAGTGACCCCCAGCAGCCGTGACAACAGGTTGCCCAGGCCCGCGGGATATTCCGGCCCGACAAAGGCCGACGCGAGTTGGACATCGAAGAGTTGGGCTGGGGGCTCTCCCACCGCATCGAGACAGAACACCACTTCACCGCGTCCGGCATGCACGATGGTTTCGTGCCCCGGCGCGGCGACGGTTCGCCAGAAGGGGGTCATGTCGCCCACGGCCAGGCAATCGACAATGGCCAAGCGACTGGCAGTGGCCACTTGCAGCAAACAGAGTACCGGGCGGTAGGTATGCTCGGATACGAATTCGGTGTCGAAGGCGATCCAAGGTTCGTCCGCTAGCGCAGCGCACAGTTCGTCGAACGCGGCGGCAGAAGTAATTGTCGAAGTGCCCACGAGCGAATCCGGAAGTGTCAGGCAGACTGGTGTTCATGATAATGCACGCGGCGTGCGTTGCCCAACCGCCAGCACGATTGGCCGTAATTGGCGCTGCGTTGACTACTTTTCTAGTTGCCCTCGACCAGATGACGTCGGACGGCTGACAACAATTCGTCGATGTTGCGCGGGTTCTGTCCTAGGTCGCCCCGGCCAACGCGGCTTTGAGAATGGACATGGATGCGGGCTCCACCGTCGCGGGAGATGACGCTGACACGGACATCGTCGCGATAGCGCATCAACGGCGTGGTGCGTACGAGTTCCAGCCGCTGGATCTCGCCATCGGACTGGATATCGCCCGCTTGCCAGCGCGGCAATTCCAAGGTGGCTTTTCGCACCATCGCGGCGGCATCGGCCGGCGGCAGTTCGACATCGAGTGGGCGCAATCGCGGGTCGGTGGCAGATTCGCTCGTTTCGGCGACATTGATGGCCAGATCGCGTTGCCAGTTGTCGACCTGCAACACGAGCGAGGCCGCCACGGCGACCACGGCGAAGGCGAGCAAGGCCAGCGCAGCAAGCAGCATGCGATTTCGCCGAGGTTTGACCAAAGGGCTATTTGTAGAAGTCTCGGGGGTCATCGTAGGATACTCCAACTCGGCAAGTGGGTGCCGGCCATTTTTCTAAGAACCGAAGCGTGGGGATTCCATGTCGTTGTTCGATGCCGCTGAAGCCCAGAATCGCCGGCAAGCACAACCGCTGGCAGCGCGGATGAGGCCGGCCAATCTGGACGAGTTTGTGGGCCAACAACAGTTCCTGGGGGAAGGGAAATTGCTGCATCGACTGCTCAAGGCCAATCGGCTGGGGTCGGTTATTTTCCACGGGCCACCGGGAACCGGCAAGACAACCTTGGCAAGACTGCTGGCGGGGGCCAGTCGGAGTCAGTTCGTGCAGGTCAATGCCGTGACCAGCGGCGTGAAGGAATTGCGTCAGGTACTCGACCAGGCGCGCGACCGGCTATCGGCCGAGGGCGTGAAAACCTTGCTGTTCGTGGACGAGATCCACCGCTTCAATCGGGCGCAGCAGGACGTGCTGTTGCCCGACGTCGAGGAAGGCACGGCGATTCTGGTGGGGGCGACCACGCAGAACCCGTTTTTTGCCATTAATAGCGCGCTGGTCAGCCGGAGCCGGGTGTTCGAGTTCTTGCCGCTGACGGTGGAGGAGATCAAGACGTTGTTGCGGAGGGCAGTTAGTGACGGGCAGCGGGGCTTGGGCACGGTGGCGATCGAGTTGGACGAGGCAGCGCTCGAGTTGTTGGCGGAGGTGAGCGACGGCGACGCCCGGCGTGCGCTGTCGGCGCTGGAGGTGGGAGTTCTCTCGACGAGCGAGCGCCCCCTGCGGTTCACGCGCGCACTGGCCGAGGAATCGATGCAGCGGAAGGCAATTCAATACGACGGCACTGGCGACGAACACTACGACGCGGCCAGCGCGCTGATTAAGAGCGTGCGTGGCAGCGACCCCGACGCGGCGCTGTATTGGCTGGCGCGGATGCTCGAGGCGGGCGAGGACGTGCGGTTCCTGACGCGGCGGATCGTGATTCTAGCCAGCGAGGACATCGGCAATGCCGACCCGGGCGCACTACCGCTGGCCGTGGCGGCGATGCAAGCCTGTGAATTCGTGGGGCTGCCCGAGTGCCAGTTGGCGTTGGCGCAGGCGGTGACCTATTTGGCGTGCGCGCCGAAATCGAACGCGGCGACGGTGGGTATCGGCGAAGCGCGGCGCGACATACGCGAAGGGCGCGTGCTGACGGTGCCAGTGGCACTTCGCGACGCACACTACCAGGGCGCCCAGCGGATGGGCCACGGCCAGGGATACCAGTACGCACACGATGCCCCGGGGGGCGTGGCGGCGCAGGACTATTTGGGGGTCGATCGAACGTACTATCGCCCGACCGACCGCGGTTTTGAACAAGAGCTGGGCAATCGCTTGCAGGCGATCCGCGCGATTCTGGCCGGTGCCAAAGGCGGCACTACGACGGCAGGTGGTGTGGCACAGAGCGCAAGTAGCGCCGTGCGGTTTGAACAAGATAGTGCCAGGGCAGACGCTGAATGACGGTAATCTGCAACATCGGAAAAACGCCGGGGAAAGCCGGGAGAAACTGGCGTTGTACCCGAAGCGTGGGTGCCCGTAGAGTGGCGGCCCTGGGGGCTTGGCGAAGCGCCTGCCGGTGGGCAAATGCGGGGGGCGGGGTTGGGCTGGGTCCTGCGGAGTTGTCATGAACCTGGTTTCGATCGTCGTTCCGATCTACAACGAGCGCGAAAACCTGCGCCCGCTGTATGCCTCGCTGGTGCGTGCGTTGGAAGCGTGCCAACGGGCGTATGAGATTCTGTTGGTCGACGACGGTTCGGACGATGGCTCGGACGAGGTTCTGCGACAATTGGCGGAACAGGACCCGGCGGTTCGAGTGATCGTATTTCGCCGCAACTATGGACAATCGGCAGCACTCGATGCGGGGATGCAACAGGCGGCGGGCGAGGTGATGGTGCTGCTGGATGCCGACCTGCAGAACGATCCGGCGGACATTCCTCGACTACTAGCGAAGCTGGATCAGGGGTTCGACCTGGTTCAAGGCTGGCGGCGCCAGCGACAAGATGGCTGGATCAACCGGCGGTTGCCATCGCGCGTGGCCAACGCGTTGATGACGCGTGCCGCGCAACTACCGCTGCATGACTTGGGATGCACGCTGCGCGCGATGCGGAGCGACGTGGCGCGCGAAATACGACTGTGTGGCGACATGCACCGATTTTTGCCCATACTGGCCGCGGCGCGCGGGGCACGCTGCTGCGAACTGGTGGTTCGGCACCATGCGAGGCGCTTCGGGCAGAGCAAGTACGGCTTGGCGCGGGTGCCGAGGGTGTTGCTCGACATGCTGGTCGTGTGGTACCTGACGCGCCATGCAGCGCGGCCGATGCGTGTTCTGGGGGGCGCTGGCCTGGCGACGATGACTGCCGGCATGTTGCTGGCGACGTGGTGTGTCGCCACGGTGCCAGACGGCGGTGAACTGTCTCGGTGGGATTGGTGGGGGTTGGGGGTGCTGGGCAGTGCCGTGGCGGGCTTGCTCTTGATGAGTCAAGGGTTGCAGGCGGAACTAGCGGTGCGCAGTTACTACGAGGCGACGAAGACCACGCACTATGCGGTGCGCAAGCGCTGGAACTGCATGCCGGCGAATGTAGCGGCGCGCGCCTCTGACGGACGATCGGTCGCCGTATCAACGACCGCGACACCGGAAACGGTGGTTCCAAAGACAGCGCCACCAGCGGGGGCCACGAGTTCCGCTCCACAAACGCCAGGCGTGGCGCCGCGCCAGGCCGCGTAGTGGCGCGACGAATCTGACGCGATGAGGGGCTCGCGAAACCACGACTTGGGCCGCGATTTTCCATCGCATGCATGCGATGACGCTGGCGCGTCGAATTCTTCAACCGGCCGTTAGAGCAGGACTTCGTCGACCACGCGACCGTGCACATCGGTCAGGCGGAAGTCGCGGCCCTGAAAACGATAGGTCAGCCGGGTGTGATCGACGCCGAGACAGTGCAACAAGGTGGCGTTGATGTCGTGGATGTGAACTGGTTTTTCCACGACGTTATAGCTGAACTCGTCGGTTTCGCCGTGGACGATGCCTCCCTTGATTCCGCCGCCGGCCATCCACATGGTGAAGCAGCGCGGATGGTGGTCGCGG
>CAYSXM010000487.1:0-4264 GCA_964434905.1 uncultured Pirellulales bacterium
TTGATCGCGTGCAAAAGTTCGTCAACAGCCTCGAGGGCGACGTGGCCCCACTGACCGGTCAGATGCACGAGGTGGCGATCCAAGCTTTGCAGAAACCGGAAAATTTCCAGTTCTTCGCCTACTATCTTTCAGACGCCGTGCCGCAGCTCGATCGCGTGTGCCTGACCTATGTCGCCGACGGACAAATTCGCGTGCGCGCTGTCGAAGAACTGAACGATCTGAAGACCACGCTGCGCGGCACTAGTTCGGTGGTCCGAGCCGAGGGCCAAGCCTTGGCCGATTTCGTGGCTGTTGGGGGGCCGGTACTGGTCCTCGACCTGAGCAAACACTCGGGCTCGGTGATGCAGCGAATGCACGCCAAGGGCATGCAGACCAGCTTGCATGTGCCGGTGCAAATCGACGGGCAGGCCATGACACTGAACTACTGGAGCACCGAGGCCCAGGCGTTCCCGCCCGCCGCCGTGCAGTTGTTGACCGACTTGGCACGCATTCTATCGCACCAAGAACGGCCGGCTGCGGGCAAGTAATGCTCTGTAAACTGCGCCCTGTGGACCACAAGCATTCGGGTGCCACGGCTCAGGAGAACTGCGCACAGGAGAACTGCAAAGACGGGGTCTGGAACTTTTTTCGGTCATCACGCACTGCATTCAACCAACTTCCGTCGGCCGAAAACTCGCTTCCTGACCCCCTCGCAATTCTCGGTGCGGCTGACAGGACCCTGCACGGTGGGACGCTGCGCTGTAGAACTCAGCCCCTTGGGCCGAATCCCCGGCCTATCGTGCGATGCAGACCATCTCGGTTTCGGTCCGCAAATACAGAGCGCCGTCGACCGCGGCCGGCGACGCGAAACAACCGGCCGGCAGCACATTCGTAGCCACGAGATGTAGCTCACGCCCCGGCTCTACGACGAACGTTTCACCTTTTTCGTTGGCGAAGTACAACCGCCCGCCGGCCAGAATGGGTGAGGCCGAAAAATCTCCCCCCAACCGCTTGCGCCAATGCACCGTGCCGGTGTGTGCGTCGAGGCAAGCTGCCACGCCATTGTTGGTGACCATGTACAACTCGTCGCCGACCAAGATCGGCGACGGAATCGTCGGCACCTGCTCGGTCACGCGCCAAGCAACGTGCGATGCAGTCACGTCGCCCGTTCCGTCCGGGCGCAGCGCCCACAGTTGGGGCGAGTTGTAGCCGGTGCTGATAAACACGTGGTCGTGCCCAAAGATCGGTCGGGGAACATTGGAATAGCCGTCGTAGGCAATGCGCCATACCTCGCGCCCCGTGGCCGGATCGTAGGCATAGACCCAGTCGGCGCCGGTGCTAATCAATAGCTCGCGGCCTCCCACATCGACCACCAGCGGCGTGGAATACGCTTTGCGCAGGTCGGTGTTGTCCTTGAGCTGGCCCGATCGCGGCGTGCGCCAGGCGATCTTTCCGGTCGCCTTGTCGAGCGCCACCTGCTCTTGGATGTCGATGCCGTCGCAATTGATCAACAGCAAACCGTGCCACAGTGCGGGCGAGCTGCCAGGCCCCTCCTTGTGATCGAGTTTGACCTCCTCGTTCCGCCACAAGATGCTACCACTGCCCGTGTCGAGGCAGGCCGTCCCAAGCGTGCCAAAATGCACGTACACGCGCCCCGGCTCGACCACCGCGGTGGGCGACGCATAGCTGTTTTTCAAGTTGCGAAACGGCAGCTTCTCCACTCGAAACACTTCGACATCGTGCAGGCTGCGCCCCGTGGCCTGATCCAAACACAGCACCCGCAGGGAACCCGTCTCCTCGATGGCCGTAGTCATCCAGATGCGCCCCTCGAGCAGCACCGGTGAGGACCAACCACGCCCGGCCAGCGGCGTTCTCCAGCGCACGTTCTCCGTATCGCTCCAGGTGACCGGTACCGCTCGATCGCTGGCGTGGCCCTGGCCGTCGGGTCCGCGAAACTGGGGCCAGGTTTCGTCGGCCAGCGCCGGCACGGCCATTAGCATCGCGCAGCACACCATCCACGTCGCACAGGTTCGCACGGTGTTTTTCCTCGGCGAAGGTCTTGTCACTCGCCCGGCGCGTTGCCGGAAGCGTGCCGCCCATTCTAGGCGCAACCCCCGGCCCAAGCCAACGGCGCAGGCCACAGGCCGTTGCTAGCCTTTTCCCGCGGTTTCCCCGGACCTGCCGCGCCGCAAGCAGCCGACCAGCGCGGCCGCCACCGCGAGATATTGCGCGAGCACGAGCCAGGCCTGGTCTGTGGTCATGGTGTACGTAAACAGATCGCCCAGCGGGAAATCGCTGCTCCAGGGTGTCAGCAGGGGCCAGCGGTGCGGAGCGCCGCTGGGCACGTCAGGCAGCGTCCAGAACACCCGTTGCGAAACGGCTTGCGCCAGACATCCCAGCGCCACCACTGGCCAGCGACCACGCACCCGGGGCGCCAACTGCTCGAGCGCCTTGCCCACCAACACATAGCCCACCGGCGCCGACCAGGCCAAGATGCGCTCGGTATCGCTCCCCCCAACGATCGAGAGACCCGCGAAGGCCAGCAGCCACAGTGCGGCGTGGCGCCGTTCCAGGCAATACGCCAGCGTGCCGCGATAGGCACTTAGCGGCAACACCACGACCGGGCCGTACACCAAGAACCAGGGCAACACCCACGAGATGAACCCCTTCGATGCCAACATCGCGCGCACATGGTGTGCGTAATAGGCCGAGCCCAGCGCATCGGTCGGCGTCACGCGACTTCGCACACACATCAACACCGCGCAGGCCACAGCTAGCGGAACGGCTCCCCAGGCCAGCGCCGCAACCGAACCGCGACCTGGCGCACTTAGCCCCGTGGGCCGAAGCACCGGCCAGATGCGCTCCCCAGGGGATATCGCCACGGCACCACGCGACGGCAATGCCGCGGCACGCGAGGCGCCGCACCACAGCGCGCCAAAGGGCAGCACCAACAGCGATTCATGCACCGTTACGGCCAGCGCCGACCACCCGACCAGCGCCAGCAGGCCCCAGGCGGTAAACCGATCGCGCCAGAAATCGACCAGCAATAGCCCAACAATCGCCAGCGGGCAGGCCACGAAGTCTACATGCACTGCATAGTAAAACACGCGACGCAGCGGCTCGTGCCACTGGAGAACGTACAGCACCAGACAGACGGCCCACGCGGCCGGGCTGGCCAGATGACGACGCAAGTACACGGCCAGGGCCAGCACCGCCAGATTCGCTGCCAGCAAATTGATCGCAAAAAAACGCTGGGGAATTTCGCCGCCGGGCGCATGCGCCACAAGCCAGGGAACGCCTGGGCGATACACAAACGGTGCGTTGGTGGCGATCGGTCGCCCTAATTCGATCTGTGCCGCCGCTTGCGCGTAGAACTGCCCATCCCAGCCCAGGCCCTGATTGAGGCCAATCGGCTGCTGCCGCAGATAGCTCGCAACGTTGGTCACCAGCACCATCGCCAGCACCGTGCCCGTGGCCCAGCGCCAGGCCACGGCCGGTGGTACCAAAGGTTCTCTCGCAGGCGTACTGACTTGTGCATGCGGTCGTGGTGTACGTCGCGGCTGCATGAAATAAAACCAGGCTGGCGGGCGAAAGACATCGGGTGGGGGCTGCGATCGCCGCCAACGGAGATGGCGCGTTCCGCGAGCATGACAACCCGAACGGGCCGCGCCAATCGCCGACGTCGTGTGGCGGCTGGTTGCCATGCGGGGCCTTGCTAAACTGACTTCATGCCGCGTGGCACCCCGGCGGGCCGCCGCGATCGTGGATCGTTCGAGAATCAACGCATGCGTGGTTTGGGTGGGCTGGTATTGGCCTGCGTTTGCCTATGGCCCCCCTGGTTGGCGGCCGAGGTGGTGGTGTTGACCAACGCCACGAGCGCGCCGGTGCGTTTTCACCTGGCGCGTGGCGGCGAGACTTTCCAGCCGCAACAGCTCGACGTGGGCGGCGTGGCCTCTTTTGTGGCGGTCGAACCGGTCCACCTGCAATTCGTGGTGCGGCGCCAATCACGCCAGATGGAGCTGGCCAAGAATGCCGTCTATGCCTTCGTGCCGGTGGCCGACACATTCGACCTGCAAGAGGTGAGCCTGCCGGGTCAGGCCGATTTTGCGTCGGCTGTCCGCAATGTCGCACTGGAGGGGGCCTCGCCAGGGGCCCTGGCCGCGCATCGTGCCCGACTGGAAAAACCGGGAGTGGTCCCAGTCAAGATCTATGTCGATGACGACGAGGCGGCGACCGACGCGCGGTAGCAAGCGCGGCTGAAAGGGCGCCTGGCAGCCGCCTCGGA
>CAYSXM010000488.1:0-4257 GCA_964434905.1 uncultured Pirellulales bacterium
CTCGAAACGCGGCGCCGGAGGATACTGCCGCGGCGCGGTGTCTTGCGCATGGGGCGATTTGAGGCTCAACTGCAGAAAAAACGGCCGGTCGACCGACTGATTCTCGATGATTGTCACCGCCTGATCGGCCAGCCTGTCGGTCAAGTGCTCTGTGCCACCTGGTTGCAAGTAGTTTCCCTGCCCTGCGTACCCAGCCCAGGTGTCGTACCGATCGGCAGGCGATTGGCCACCGATTCCCCATTTGCCCACGAAGCCGAGGCGATGGTTGGCCACGCGCATTCGTTCGGGCAGCGCCAGCTCCCATGCCGCGGGCGACAAGGCAGTGTCAAAATTGTGGATGTCGTGACGACGAGCATATTGCCCCGTCAGCAGCGACACCCGACTTACCGCGCAAATCGACGTGGTGCAAAAACAATTGCGGAATCGCAGGCCCTCGGCCGCAAGTCGGTCCAAGTGGGGAGTCTGTGCCAGCGGTTGCCCGCCGGCGCCAAACACGTCGTGGCGCATGTCGTCGGCCACAATCAGGACCACGTTCAGCGGCTGGTCGGCCCTTGCCGGCGCGCAAATCGCACCAGCCACCGCCATCCAGCCCCCCCAGGCCACGGCCAGCCAACGAAATTGCCTTGTCTTTAAGAAGGCTACCATCGAGCCTGCTGATCCTCGGCTATGCCCACGGCGCCGCCGAGCTCGATCCGTTCGCCCGCATCGTCCACGATGGTTCCCCGATAGGTGCCAAGCACCTGTGCCAACCGGGCGCGAATCAGCAGTAGGTTCATGCCGTCGACATGGACCCGCGCGGGGGTAAATTCCAGATTCACTCGTCCGCTGTCGACCGAGCGGATAGCCCACGGCCGATCGAGCGCTTGGCGATCGTACTCGAACCGTACATCGTCGGGCAGTTTATGCACTCGACCATCAATATAAAGTGCGTTTTCGTTGACACCTGTGCCGTCGGTCCAACCTGCGCCCAGATTAAACCCCACCGGCCGCGATCCGACGCGTGTCGAGCACATGGCCCAACGCCACGCAGACCGATAAGGCCACACGCCGCGAGCAAAATCGAGCCAGGCTTGTGCCGCGCCGGGCGCCCAATGCACGCGCCGTTGGCCCCAACGTATAACACCTCCGGTCGGCAAGCAGGCTTGCTTCGATGTGAAGTGATATCGTCGCTCGCTCCAAGGAATCACCAGGTTCATCGACTCGACACCACGCGGCGACTCAATCCACAGATCGGCTTCCAAACCGCCGGCTTGCGGGCTGGAAATGTGCAAACTGGTTCCCGCCGAATTCGTATCGGCGGTAATCGAGAGCAGCGACGTGGCCAACCGCACTTGACCCTCGACCGTATCCGACATGCTGCAACCACGTGCGCCCAAAGCGCGGCCGGCCGCCTGCTGCCACTGGCCGGTTTCCAGGTCGTAAAGATAAACCGAAGCCACTGCGGCATAGTCGAGATGCATGATCCCAACCATCAGATAGTGGCGATCGTCGTGAATGCCCCAGGCATTCCACCGCTTTTGCCGAAGCCAGGGGCCATGGAGTTTGGCCAGGTGCAGCGGCTGCCGAGACCAACCCACACTCTCGCGGCACAGTACTCGGCTAGCGTCGCACAGCGCGAGGGAGCCAGAACCGGCTGCCAGCTCGCGGAGCGAACCCGATGCGGTGGAGGCATCGGCCGAGCGTTGTTCAAGAACGGTCATTGTCTTTCCTTCCGGGGCAAAACACGGCCCGCCTTGGCATTTCCCCGCGCGACCTGAAATCAATTGTAATGTCCCCGCAGGGTCGCTGCACTCCTGGGTTGGGTCTTCTGCCCGACCAACCCTCCGACCCGTCTGGCAGGCCGTGGCGCATGCCTATGCGGCCAGGCGACGGTGGGGACACTACACTTGAGAATTGCCACTTGCCACAATTGGCACTCCTTAGCAGCCCCGCGAGGAATTCAACGCGCCTGCTTCATCGCATGCATGCGATGGCAAAATCGCGACATAGGTCGTTGTCTTGCCAGCCGCGCGGAGCCGTACCCCGCGCTGGGCGAGGTTGAAAAATGCCACGATGGCATTTTTAATCGGACTGTTGGATTGTAGCGCCGACAGGAGCTCGTATGACCACTTCGCGATTACCTTGGCGACTTCCCCTAGGTTGCGTGCTGTTGGTGCTGGCTGCAGGCGCAGCCTGCGCGTGGCTGACCGAACGCTGGGCTGCCGCGCAGCAGGCCGAGCAAGGCGACCGGCACCTGGTGCTGGCCGCGCGGCTGCTGAGCCGCGCGCTCGAACAGTGGACTCCACCAGCGCGTCATCCGGAATTGCCAGCCGAGGTGTCACGCCTCGTGGAAGGCACCGGGTTCCGCCTGGCCGTCATCGATTCTCACGGGCAACTGCTCGCCGCCGAACCGGTTCAGACGCGGGCCGGAGATTGGAATGCTCGACCCGAGGTGGCCGCCGCGCTGTCTGGAACTCCGGGCTGGGCCACGGCGAATAGCACCACCGAAGGACGCGCGATCCGGTACGTCGCAATGGCGCTGCAGCCAGGTACCGGTCAGGCAGACGGCACGCCGCTGATAATTCGTGTGGGTCAAGAACTTCCTGCTACCGGGCTAGCAAGCCCATCGCCACCTTATTCCGCGGCGCTGACGACCATCGGACTGGCCGGCTTGGGCGGTCTGGCTGCCTTCGGTCTGGGCCAGCGACAGCGGCGCCAGCTCGATCGGCTCACACAACAGATCGAGGACATGGCGGCGGACGCTCTCGACAACCCACTTGCTCCCCAACCCGTGGCCGATGCCTGGCCTCCGGCCGTGACCTGCGAACGCACTCGCTTCGCGCTGGCCCACCGCATGGCGCAATTGCGCGCCAATGGCGACCGTTTGGCCGCGGTGTTGGGCAGCATGGTCGAGGGCGTGTTGGCCGTGGACGATAAGCAGGGGGTGCTCTTGGTCAATCAGGCCGCGCGAACTCTCCTGGACATTGTCGGCCCGTCGCCCACGGGGCGCATCTTGTGGGAGATCGTGCGCAATCGCACAGTCCAAGAGGCCGTCTCAGCCGCCCTGGCGGAAAACTCGCCACACACGGCCGAATTCGAGATGCAGGGAAAATCCCGGAGACTTGTTGTGCTGCGCGCCACGCCGCTGCCGGGTGAACCCTCGGGGGGGGCCGTCTTGGTGCTGCACGATGTAACGGAACTGCGCCGGCTGGAAAACATGCGACAAGAGTTTGTGACCAACGTATCGCACGAGTTGAAGACCCCCCTGACCGCCATCAAGGCCTATGCCGAGACGCTGCTAGCCGGAGCCATCCACGACCCCGAACACAACGTGCAGTTTGTTCGCTGCATTGAGGAACAGGGCAAACGACTACACGAACTGATTCTCGACCTGCTGAGCCTGGCCCGCATTGAATCGGGTGAAGCTGGCCTCGAAATCGGACAAGTCTGCGTGAGCCGCCTGATCGACCTGTGCCTGTCGCAGCACCGCGCCGCCGCTTCGGCCAAACGAATTGTGATCGAAACGCCCCACCCAATCGATGTCAACTTGTTCGTGCTCGCAGACGAGGAAGGGGTCCGACAAATATTCGATAATCTGATCGACAACGCGGTAAAGTACACCGCCGACGGAGGGCAGATAACTCTGGCCGTGGAAAGTCACCACGACCGGATTGGAATCACTGTCACCGACACCGGCATTGGCATTTCGCCCGCTGACCAAGGTCGAGTGTTCGAGCGATTCTATCGCGCGGACAAGGCGCGTTCCCGCGAAGTCGGTGGCACCGGACTCGGTCTGGCCATCGTCAAACACCTGGTGCAGGCCTTTGGAGGATCGGTCGCCTTGACCAGTGAACCAGGCCGGGGCAGCACCTTCACGGTCTGGCTGCCGCGGTCCTAAACGCCTGTCGCATGCTGCTACGAAAAACCGTGCCGAATTCTGGAAGCCATGACCAAAGCGTGACCTGGCACCTTGCTGTCGCCGGCCTAGTGCCCTGGGCTTTGGACAAGTCGCCAGGTGCGAGGGCAACAAAATCGCCGGAACTGCATCTTTCCAGGTGGGCATGCAGTCGGGGTAACCGTTCGAAAGACCAACCAGCGGGAACCTGGAAACTTAGCACCAAGCCATCGCTCCGACCGCCGCAGGATGGCCCTTCCGTGGGCCAGCTTCCCATCGGGCGTTCGGCGGGGTTGACCGTGGCGCCGAACCCCGTAGATTGCTACATGCCGTGGCGGGCTCCCTCCTCTGCGAAGGCCCGGCACGAACATGCGGGAATGGCG
>CAYSXM010000489.1:0-4255 GCA_964434905.1 uncultured Pirellulales bacterium
GGGCCATGGCCACATAGTCGAGAAAGAACAGCGGCTCGGCCCCGCAGCACAAGGCATCGTTCACGCTCATCGCCACCAGATCGATGCCCACGGTGTTGTGTAGGCCCGCGGCGGTGGCCACTTTGAGCTTGGTTCCGACCCCGTCGGTACAGGCCACGAGCACGGGGTCTTGATAGTTGCGAGCAAAGAGGGGGCTGGCGAAATCTAACTGGAACAGCCCTGCGAAGCCCCCGTCGAGCTTCATGACGCGCGGCGAATAGGTTCTTCGCAGCAAGCGCGGCAACCGGCTCATCGATTCGGCGTAGACCTCGAGGTCGACACCGGCATCCTTGTAGCTGACTTTGCCCATGGTGGCGTTTGGCCGGTCGCGCGGGGGGTAGACGCAAAACAGGATTCTACGGCCACCCCCGACCAGGCGGAAGTAGGTCGCCGACGGGGCGCGCTACCCGACCGAGTTGACCGGCCGGCCGCGTCCGGCCAAACTCCAAGAGCGACTGACCGCGTGTTGTATCTTACCGCGGCCGCGAGGTCGTTTCACTGACCAGGAATCGCACGTGCCACACGCCAGGAATTGTAAGCTGTCGCCGGTGTGCCGGGGTCTTTTCGGGGCCGCTCTGGCCACGCTTTGGCTGTTGGGAGTCCGTGGGTCCGGGGTCCGTGCCGACGACGCGCAGCCACCGGTATCGGCGTATGCCGGATGCAACGAACTGTTGGCTCAGATCGAACTGCTGGCCCAGAATTTGGCGAACGCCACGGTCGACGCTGCCACCTTTGCCGGCGCGGCCGAACAGATGGCGCGCGAGGCGCACTTGGTGGCCACGTTGGCGCAGGCGGTGGGGTTGTCGGACGCCGAGCATGCCTGGAAGCCACGCGCGCCAGGAGTGGTGGCGGCGGCCCAGCAACTGGCGGCCGCGACCGACGTCGCAGCGGCGCAAGCGGCGCTAGCCAGACTGCAGGCGGCGCTGGCCATGCCGGTGGCCCAGGCGCCGCCGCTGACCTGGCAGGGGGTGGCACCGCTGGCGGATCTGATGCGCCAGGTCGAAGTGTTGCAAGGCAAATTGACGCGCGGCGTGAAGGGTCCCCGATTCGCGCGCACGGCCGCCGCGGCGATCGCGCCCGCAGCGACGGTGGCCGTGGTGGGGCAGGCCGCCACGCTGAACACCGACTATGCCAGCGACGAGGTCCAGCAGGCGCAGTGGGCCACCTGGGCGGCTGCGATGCGCGATTCGGCAGGCGCACTGCGTGGCGCACTCGTGGCGAGCGATCAACCGACCGCCGAAGCGGCGCTCGCGCGATTGGAACAAAGCTGCCGCGATTGCCACCAGGTGTTCCACCCAGAGCGGAGCCGGTAGCGGGCAGTTGAAACATGCCATCTTGGCATTTTTCAACCTCGCCAAGCGCCGAGCACAGCCCCGGCGGGGCAGACCCTGCGGTGGGTCAACGGCACCCCGCCGCGCGCGGCAGCCAGGCTTACTTCGATCCTGGCTTGCCTTTGGCGGCCTGTTGTTGTTTTTGGGCCTTCTGCTTCTTGCTCTTGTCTTTGTCCTTTTTGCCACCCTTGTCGCCCATGGTGCGTTCCTTTTGCTTGGAAGGCGGGAACCGGTCGATTGAACCACGGCCAATTATTGTGGAGTTCCTGGGTTGCGCTGTCGATGTGGGGCGACAATTGCCGGAAATTCTGTAGGTCAGGCCTTGGCCTGACGAGACCTATCTTCATCATGCTCTGGGTGCCACTGGCTCTGCCAGTGCTCTGCGGTCGGGTGTCGAAGGTGTAGTCGCTTGAAAACTCGCAGCCCGACTTGCATCATTCACCACGACATTAAAACCATGGAGGCACGGAGAACCGGCAACAGGCAGCCGGTCGCCATTCACAGTACGCGCCGCGCGATGCCATGCCGTGCCTGCTCCGCAATTCGCTCGCTCGGCCGTCGGTGTTTTCTCGGCGATAACGCTACCTCCGCGATCTCCATCACCTGATTTCTCTCTCTCTTCCTCCCACTGTCTCTCTCTCGCATTTCTCCGTGGCATTTCTCTCCGTGTCTCCGTGTATCCGTGGTTGCATTCTCCATGTGGACGCTCCAGGAAGGCAGGCAGGGGCCTGCCCTAGCGCTACTTCCCTACCGCTTCAACGGGCTGCCAGTCGGAGTCGGAAACAACGGTTGAGCGGATCGCGGTGCCGCGATGGGGGTGGCTGCGGTGGCAGGCGGCAGCGGTTGGGTAAACCCTTCCGACGGTACCGTGCTTAACGGAACTGCTTGTGAATATTCGACTTCGGATGTTGGCCCCGCCAGCCGGTCTCGGGGCGTGTGGTATGCTTGCCTGTCTTCGGGACCACCCGGCCACGCTTTAAAATATTGGCACCATGCTTCACAAGCACCAGCACCCTGCGCTGCACTTCAAGCACCCTTTGCCGTATGGCGCGATCGTCCACGACGGCGGGGTGCAGTTCGTCATCTTCAGTCGGTCCGCAACCGCCTTGCGAGTGCTGCTGTACGAAGGGGTCGACGATCGCGAACCATCGGAGGCGATCGAGTTCAATTCAGACACCGATCGCTGGGGCGACATTTGGAGCGTGTTCGTGCCGGGATTGGGGCCGGGGCAGTTGTATCATTTGCAGGCCGATGGTCCTTTCGACCCCGTGCAGGGTCATCGATTCAACCGCCGAGCGCGATTGATCGACCCGTATGCGCGGGCCTTGGCAGGGCAATTCTTGCCGGCCTACGACGGCGTGGTGCGGCCACCCAAATGCGTGGTGGTCGACGACGTGTTCGATTGGCAAGACGACCGACACCTGCGCCGGAACCTGTCGGAATCGGTGATTTATGAAATGCACGTGCGTGGCTTCACGCGCTCGGCGACCTCGGGGGTAGAGCACCCTGGCTCGTATCTGGGGGTGATCGAGAAGATTCCCTACCTCAAGTCGCTGGGGGTTACGGCGGTCGAGTTGATGCCGGTGGCCGAGTTCCCCACCAACAATTGTTGGGGGCATGAAGAGCACCGGCCCAACTATTGGGGTTACGATCCGCTCTGTTTTTTCGCGCCGCACCGTGGCTATGCGGTGGGTTCGGAACCGGGCGCCCAGGTGCACGAGTTCAAACAGATGGTGCGCGAGCTGCACAAGGCGGGCCTGGAGGTGATTCTCGACGTGGTGTTCAACCACACCGCCGAGGGGAATGAACTGGGGCCCACGCTGGGCTTCAAGGGATTGGAAAACCGGGTGTATTACATGCTCGATGGGGCTGGTGCCTATCGCAACTATTCCGGTTGCGGCAACACGGTCAACGGCAACCATCCGATCGTGCGCGAGATGATTTTCCTGTGCCTGCGGCACTGGGTGCTGAACTATCACATTGACGGCTTCCGGTTCGACCTGGCGTCGATCTTGAGTCGCGACCGCAACGGCGAGCTATTGCCGAACCCTCCGCTGGTCGAGGCGATTGCCGAAGATCCGCTGTTGGCCGACACCAAGATCATTGCCGAAGCCTGGGATGCCGCCGGAGCTTATCAGGTGGGTAAGTTTGCCAACGTTCGGTGGGCCGAATGGAACGGGCACTATCGCGACGACCTGCGCCGGTTCTGGCGCGGCGATGGCGAAATGCTCGGCTCGCTAGCCACTCGGCTGGCCGGCTCGAGCGACCTGTACGAGTCGAGCGGGCGAAGTCCGTACCACAGCATCAACTTCATCACCTCGCACGATGGGTTCACACTGAACGATCTGGTTAGCCATGAACAGCGCCATAACGAGGCCAACGGCGAAGACAACCGCGACGGCGAACGCAACAACCTGAGCAGCAACTATGGCGTCGAAGGTCCCACCCGCCGCCCTGCCATCGAGCGCGTGCGGCAGCGGCAAATCAAGAATTTCCTGGCGTCGCTGATGCTCAGCCAGGGTGTGCCCATGATGGTGTTTGGCGACGAATGCCGACGCACTCAGGGGGGCAACAACAACGCTTACTGCCAAGACAACCCCGTGTCGTGGTTCGATTGGACGTTGGTGGAAAAGCAAGCCGAACTGGTGCGTTTTGCACGCGAGATGATCGCGTTTCGTCGGCGACAGCCGACCGTACGGCGGCGCGGTTTCCTGCGAGGCGCCGCCGAAGTGGCTGGCGTGCTGCCCGACGTAAGCTGGTTCAACGCACACGGTGAGACGATCGAGTGGCAAACGGCAGGGCAAAGCCTGACGTGTTTGCTAGGCCGTGTGGTAGGAGAAAACGGCGATCGGGACGGGCGCGACGTGTTGCTGCTGGTGCATGCA
>CAYSXM010000490.1:0-4249 GCA_964434905.1 uncultured Pirellulales bacterium
ATATCTGGTCGGCGCCGCTGCCTCCCTCCCTCGCGGAGGGACGGTCCTGGCCACTGGCGCGCGGCGACTTTACTAAACAGCGTAAGCCACCGCACAAGGTGTGGGCCATGTTGCAAGTGGTTCACGACAACGACTACTTGCCGCGCCGGCTAGCGTTGGCCGGCTGGCCGGCACGCTGGGCACCGCGGCCGATCGTCGAGGTTGTCTCCGTGGCAGGTCAGGGCCCTCGATCGGCAAGTACATGGCATTCGACCAATGCGGGACGATCGTTCCAGGTGCATGGCGCGGAGAACGCGTGGCTGGACTATCGCCATATCGTTCCGCGCCCCGCCGATTGGGAACGGCTACTGGGGGCGACGACTGCCGCCGCACAGGCAGTGGCCAGCGCGGCGCTTGAGGACTCTCCGGCCAGACGGCCACAGTTGATTACCGATTTTGTCCCCTACAACGCGGGGCGATTGCCTGGCGCCAGCTATCCGCGAGCAGACACTTGGGGTCTGCATTGGTCGGGTGACCTGGCGCTCGAGTGTACGCTGCGCATTGCCGAGCGGCGCGGCCAGTTGATTTTGGAACTGGTTGAAGGGGGGCAGCGCTTTGCTTGCCATTTCGATCTGGAGTCCGATATCTGTCGATTGGAGGTGGTGGGCCGGGGCGATGTCACACCCCAGGCGCGCGACGCGCTGCGATTGAGTCGGTCGGCCGCGGCGGAACGTCGCGTGGCATTCGGCAACATCGACGATCAACTTCTGGTGTGGGTCGATGGAAGGGTTCTCGAGTTCGATCGCCCGACGACCTATGGTCCCTGGGAGAATTCTCGGCCATGGGCCGAGGACCTGCTGCCGGCGCGGCTGGGTGTCCGCGGCGAGGCTTCGCTCGAGGTCGACCATTTGCGCTTGCTGCGCGACGTGTACTACATCGCCACGGATCGTCGCCGCGGAGGCACGATATTGACCGACCTGCCGCAGGTGGGGCCCGACCGGGTGGCTCCCAATTCCGTCGAACAGTGGCTCGAGTTTCTCACCGAGCCGTCGCGGTTCGAGGTGTTCGCCAGGCGGCAGTCGTCGGAATTTGCGTTGGGTGCCGACGAGTTTTTCGTGCTGGGTGACAACAGTCCCCAAAGCAGCGACAGCCGGTTATGGCACGACGCACACGCCGTGCGCCGGGAATTCCTGGTGGGCAAGGCGCTGGCGGTTTATTGGCCGCACGCCTGGGAAACACCCTGGTGCCTGCAGTGGGGGTCGAGCACGCGCCGATTCCCCTGTTATCCGAACTTCCCTCGAATGGGACTGATTCGCTAGGATACCCTCCCGGCGCCGCCGGGAACGGCCAGGGAGGGCCCTAGGATGAGCCTGCTGGAAGTCTATGGTTTGGTAAAAACGTATGGTCGCAGGCGCGTGGTCGATGGTGTCGACTTTCGCGTCGAGCAAGGCGAGATCGTGGGCCTGTTGGGCCCCAACGGTGCTGGCAAGACCACCAGTTTTCGCATCACTTGTGGCATGATCGAACCGCATGCCGGGCGTGTGGTGTTGGGCGGCGTCGATGTCACCCGCTGGCCCATGTATCGCCGCGCGCGCGAAGGTGGCATGGGGTACCTGGCCCAGGAATCGAGCGTATTCCGCAAGTTGACCGTGGAAAAAAACCTGCTCGGCATGATGGAGATGCTGGGCATGGATCGCGCCACGCGCCGGCGGCGGGCCGGCGAACTCATCGAACAGTTCAACATCGCCAAGGTGCGAAAATCATTGGCTCAGTCGCTGTCGGGTGGCGAGCGACGCCGATTAGAGATCGCCCGCGCCTTGGTATCGAACCCCAAGATCATCTTGCTGGACGAACCTTTTACGGGGATCGATCCCGTGACCATCGCCAGTATTCAAGAGGTAATTCGTGACCTGCGTGCGCGTGGTATTTCGATTTTGATTACCGACCACCAGGTGCGCGAAACACTTCAGATAACTGATCGCAGTTACGTCATTCGCGACGGTCGCGTGCTGTGTCACGGCACACCCCAGGAAGTGTTGGCCAACCCCGACGCGCGGCGCCACTACTTTGGCGAGGGGATGGAAATATCGTTTCATCCCGGCCGTTCCGGCCCGGCCGCAACTCCCCCGGGCACTGCGCCGGTCGAACCGGTCGAATCGAGTACCGGCGGAGTCACTACCGGCGTTGTGCCTCGCCCTCGCACACTCGAGCGCCGCGGCACGCCGGCCGAATAGCTTCGGACCCTACTCCCCCGACCTGGTTGCCTAGGCATGGACCACGGCCGGCGCGCATCGTAGCATGGCTTGGTCGAGAGGAAGAGCGCCGGCTGTTACCGGCATAAACGTTTTCACGGATCGCGCGCCGCATGTCTCCTACGCCTGCAACCTCGCCGTGGCCCGACAGCATTGACGCACTGGCGCTGTTGAGTTTTCTGGGCTTGGTGTTGGGGTGTGTGGGCCTGGGCTATGTGCTCATGGTGCTCGATGTACGGTCGTATCTGCGATCGCTACGTCGCCATGTGGTTCGCGTAACTCAGTGGACGAGCGCCACGCCAAGCTGGGCTCGCTGGCACACGCCGCGTTGCCTGGTGGTGTTTGGGTTACAGTTGCCTTGCACGGAAAGCGAATTGCTGGGTGCCTATCGCACGCGTGTCAAGGCCCTGCATCCCGATCGGGGCGGCGATCAGCGGCGGTTCTTGCAACTGCAGGCCTATTTCGAGGAATCGCTGCGACTGGTTCGCGAGCAGCGTCCGCCCACTGAATGAGGTCGGTCTCGGACCAGCGATCGGCAGACCAGGCGTCGCAGTGGTTAGCCGTGCCAGTGTTGATCGTCACCAAACAAGAAGTCGGTGGCCGAAAGAATCTGGCTCGGTGCGCCGACCTGGGCGTCCATCTGGCTTTCGCTGGTGATTCGGCGGAATTCATACAACCAGCGATTCCAATCGCCAGAGAATAGCCGAGCGTCGTCGCGGTTGGGGTCGAGCGCCAGTGCCAAGGCGGCGTCGTGCAAACTGGCGCGATCGATCCCGCCGTTGCCGTACGAGCGCACGGTGTCAAACCGATTGGCACCCAACAAGAAGGCGCCACTGGACATTTCCACGGTGCCGTTGGGCCCCAGAGAAAGCTGATCGTCGCCGGCAGTTCCGAAGAGCACTGCCGAGTCGTTCCCACTCGACGCGTGTGCCCGAACTTCGCTGAAGTTCATGGCCAGGTTCCAGAAGCCGGAACCGACTAGTTGCGCAAATTCGGCACGTGCGAGATACTGGTCGTCGCCGGTCGAATCGAAAAGATCGGCGGTGTCGCCGGTGCCCACGGCGCTGGATCGCACCTCGTCGAAGCCCTTGGCATAGCTCAGGTACCCCGGACCCGATAGCTGCGAATAGTCGGCGCGCCCGACCAGTTGATCGGTGCCTGCGGACCCGATCAACGAAGCGGAATCGAACCCTTGGCTAGCAAAGGCACGCACCGAAGCAAAGCCTTTCGCATAGTTAAACACGCCCCCCGCGCTCAACTGTGCGAATTCGGGGCGTGCTACAAGCTGATCGTCGCCGGTCGAATCGTACAGATTGGCGGAATCTCCGCCACCAGCAGAATACGCCCGAACGGTGTCGAAACCCTTGGCAAAGTTGGTAAAGCCGTCGCCCGACAATTGAGTGAAGCTAGGCCTCGCGACCAAGATGTCGTTCCCGGCTGAATCGTACAATAGCGCGGTATCGGCTCCGTCGCTGGCATAGGCCTTGACCGAATCGAACCCGGTTGCCGCATGCAAGAACGAGCTGCCTACGAGCTGTGCCAGTGTGGGTCGCGCGAAAAACTGGTCGTCGCCGACCGAGTCGTACAGCGAGGCCTGGTCGAATCCGGCGGTCGCGCTGACCCGCACGCTACGGAATTCGAGCACCTGTTGATCGAGCCCTGGGCCGGTAAACTGCACATTGTCTGGACGTGCCGCGAGGGTATCGCTGCCGGAAGTGTCGGCCAATTCGGCCTGATCGAATCCGCCGCCCCCCGTGGCAACCAGGTGCGCCATCTGCTGCCATTGAATCGAGTAGCCGGCGCCTGCCAGCGAACCATTTTGCGGCTGCGTGCGCAGCGTTTCCGCGCCGGTCGAACCGGTGACGGTTAGCGAGTCATCGCCACCCAGGCCCGCCAGCGCCACGACATCGGTCGTAGCGCGATCGAAACGATATTCCAGGCCATTGACCGCGACCACCAGGTCGCTGCCAACCGCCGCGCTGAATTGGTCGTTACCCGTCGAGCCATTGACGGTGACC
>CAYSXM010000491.1:0-4246 GCA_964434905.1 uncultured Pirellulales bacterium
GCCGCGAACATCGCGGCGATCCAACTCGAGGCACTGACCGACCCGGCGCTGCCGGCCACGGGGCCCGGTCGCGCTCCGCACGGCAATTTCGTGTTGACCGACTTTGCGGTCTCCGTGGCACCCGCTAGCACCCCCGACCAGTCGACCGCCGTGGCACTGACCGCGGCTACCGCCGATTTCGCGCAGGAAGGTTTTTCCGTCGCAGGGGCGATCGATAACGATCCGGCTTCCGGCTGGGCGATTCATGGGCCGGCGCCGTGGAACGTGAATCGCCAAGCCCAGTTCACGCTCGCCACCGGGCTGGCCGGCGCGCGCTGGACACTGCGCCTCGACCAGCAGCACGGTGGCGGCCACACGCTGGGCCGGTTCCGCGTGCGCTGGGGCGAAAAACTGGTGGACGATCGGCCCGAGGCGATCCGCCGTGCCGAAAACCTCGATCGACAGTTCCACGCCTGGCAAACTCGCGAGAGTTCTCAAGCGCCACGCTGGGTCGCACTGCAACCGGTCGCGGCACACAGCGGCATTCCCTCGCTCACCGTCCTCGACGACGCCTCGATTCTGGCTACGGGCGACATGAGCAAGCGAGACGCCTACGAAGTGGCCTTTACCGAAAATCTGGCGGGCACGACCGCCCTGCGAATCGAGGTCCTGCCCGACGACTCGTTGCCCAAGCGGGGCCCCGGCCGCATTGCCTATGAAGGTCCGTTCGGCGACTTCTTTCTCAGTGAAGTGACACTCCGGGCCGACGAGCAAGCGGTGCAAATCGCCTCGGCCAGCCATTCGTTTGCCGCCGGCAAGAATTCCGCCGCCGCGGCCATCGATGGTGATCCGCAAACGGGCTGGTCAATCGACGGAGGGCAAGGCCGAGCGCACGCCGCGGTGTTCCAATTGAAACAGCCGTTGCCGGCCGTGACGCGACTCGATCTGCAGTTGCTGTTCGAGCGCTACTATGCGGCCGGGTTAGGGCGGTTCCGCGTGTGGGCCACGAGCAGCCCGCTGCCGGTCGTCGCGGGGCCGATTCCCACGGATATCGAGGCAATCTTGTCGCGGCCGTCGGTTGAACGATCGGCCGAAGAGCATGCTCGGCTGCAGGCCTATTTTCTATCCAGCGCGCCGGAACTGGCTGCGGAACACGCAGCGATGGAAAAGATGCGGGCGCAGATGCCGGCATTTCCCACCACGCTCGTGTTTCAAGAGCGCGCGCCAGAGCATCCCCGCGCCACGTTTATCCATCAGCGTGGGGAATATCTGCGGCCCACATCGCAGGTCGAGCCCGGGGTGCCCAGCATGTTTGCCAGCACCACGGTCGATGCACCGCGCGACCGCTTGGCGTTTGCACGCTGGTTGGCCAGCGACCGCAACCCGCTCGTGGCGCGGGTGACCGTCAATCGGCATTGGGCGGCGATTTTCGGCCGCGGTATCGTGCGCACCACCGAAGATTTCGGTTATCAAGGGGAACCCCCCACTCACCCCGAATTGCTCGATTGGTTGGCCATCGAGTTCATGCGGCAAGGCTGGTCGATCAAGAAACTGCACACGCTCCTGGTCACCAGCGCCACCTATCGCCAGTCGTCGCGGGTGACACCGGAACTGCTGGAACGCGATCCGCGAAACGAATTGCTGGGTCGGGCGCCGCGTGTTCGGCTGGATGCCGAACTAGTGCGCGATGCGGCCTTGCGAGCCAGTGGCCTGTTGTCTCCGACGCTGGGCGGCCCCAGTGTGTTTCCGCCCCAGCCGGCAGGCGTTACCTCGGAGGGGACTTATGGCCCGCTCGCCTGGCGCGTGAGCGAGGGTGCCGACCGCTACCGTCGCGGGCTGTATACGTTCAGCAAGCGCACGGCGCCCTATGCCATGTTCCTGACCTTCGATGCCCCCAGTGGCGAGGCGTGCCTGGCGCGGCGCGAGTCTTCGAACACGCCCCTGCAAGCGCTGACCCTGCTGAACGACCCGGTTTTTGTCGAGACGGCCCAGGCACTAGGCCGGCAGATTGCCGACGAGACTGGTTCTGAAGCGGACAAGTTGGATGCGCTGTTTCTCCGCTCGGTGGGGCGTCGTCCCGAGGACCAAGAGCGCGACGCCTTGCTGGCGCTGTTCCACGCCCTGCTCGGTCGCTTGGCAAAGGCCGAGCTCGATGCGGGAAAGATTGCCGGCGAAGAGCCATCCCCACGACTGGACCGCGCCGCTTGGACATTGGTGGCCCGTGCCGTGATGAACCTCGACGAAGCGATTACCAAGGAGTAGCCCGTGTCACACCTCGCTGCCGTGCGCACCGCGGTTTCTCGTCGCTGTTTTCTAGAGCACGGCGCGTTGGGGCTGGGCCGTGTGGCCTTGGCCTCGCTGCTCTCGGGCGCGCTCGACGTCGGCTCGACGGCCCGTGGCGGCGAGCTGCTTCCGGCCGATCCACTGGCGGCGCGCGCTGGCCACTTTGCCCCGCGCGCTAAGGCAGTGATCCATTTATTCATGGCCGGCGCGCCCAGCCATCTCGATCTGTTCGACTACAAGCCTCGTTTGGCCCAGTACGAAGGTCGCCCCATTCCACCCGACGTGATCGCCGGCCAGCGCTATGCATTTATTCGTGCGGATGCCGCCGCCATGGGGCCCCAATTCAAGTTCGCCAAACAAGGGCAGTGTGGCACCGAAATCGCCGAGGTATTGCCGCACTTGGGTCAGGTGGTCGACGACATTTGCCTGGTACGCTCGGTGCATACCGACCAGTTCAACCATGCTCCCGCGCAGATTCTGCTGAACACCGGCTTTCCGCAGCCCGGCCGGCCGAGCATGGGCTCTTGGGTGACCTATGGCCTGGGCGCGGAAACGCGCGAGCTGCCGGCCTTCGTGGTAATGTCCACTGGCGCAGGCATCAGCGGCGGCGCGGCCAACTGGTCGAGTGGATTCCTGCCGACCATCTATTCCGGGGTGCGGTTTCGCAACCAGGCGGAGCCCATAGTCGACGTGGCGAACCCCGATGGAATCGACGCCAGGACCCAGCGCGACACGCTCGACGTGGTCGAGCAGCTCAATCGGATGCGAATGGAACGGATTGGCGATCCGGAAATTGCCACGCGAATTGCTTCCTACGAAATGGCCTACCGCTTGCAGACTTCGGCTCCCGACCTGATCGACTTGAGCGGAGAGACACAAGCCACGCTCGATCTGTACGGTGCCAAGCCCGAACAGCCGTCGTTCGCGCGGGCGTGCCTGCTAGCACGCCGGATGGTCGAACGGGGCGTGCGTTTCATTTCCATTTACAACGAAGGCTGGGACGCACACAGCGATCTGGCGGGCAATCATCGCAAGAACTGCGGCGATACCGACCAGGCCAGCGCGGCACTGGTGCGCGACCTGCGCCAGCGAGGCCTGTACGACGAAACGCTGGTCATCTGGGGCGGTGAGTTCGGCCGCACGCCGATGGTCGAATCGAACGTGGCCCTGGGCCGAAGTCTGGGGCGCGACCACCATCCCCAGGCTTTTTCCATGTGGCTCGCCGGGGGTGGCATCAAGCCGGGCATTTGCCACGGAAGCACCGACGACCTGGGATTCAACGTCGTGGAAAACCCGGTGCACGTGTACGACCTGCAGGCGACGATTCTGCACCAGTTGGGCTTGGACCACGAGCGGTTGACCTTTCGCTACGCGGGGCGAGACTTTCGCCTGACCGATGTTCACGGAAGCGTGGTGCGCGACCTTTTGGCATAGCTTAGCGCGCGTGCGCGGCGTCTCCCCTAGCCAGGCGCGTCGAGTTCTTCAACGTGGCAGCTAGAACACCACGCCCAGCACCACGATGGCGACCATCGTGGTGACGATCGCCAACTTGCCGACGGCGCCGAACACGCGGCCCCAGAAAGCGGCTACGCCCACGCGCCAGGTGACGTCGCCGGGGCGGCCCTTCCAGCCCTCTCCCAGAACTGCGCCCAGCATGGCACCCAGCGCCGCGAACAAGATAGCGCCGACAATCCAGCCGACCACCGGCACGGGCGTGCCAGCCAAGGCGCCCACGATGCTGCCGACCAACGAACCGACGACCGCCAGGACACTGGCGCGCCGGCTGGCCCCCGCGCGAGCGGCGCCCCAGGCGCTGGCCGCACTTTCCACCACTTCGCCCACGATGGCCAGTATTACCAGCGCCAGAACAATGCCCCACCCCAATGCGGTGCGACCAGTCGGTGGGCCGAAGCCGCTATAGGCGGCCGTTCCTAGTTCTACTGTCCCAATCAGCATAGCGTTGTGTAAGTGGTTTTGGTATTGA
>CAYSXM010000492.1:0-4235 GCA_964434905.1 uncultured Pirellulales bacterium
AACCGATCGACCCCAGCGAGTTGGCCCCCCGCGTGCGCAACGCGCTGGCCGTGAAGCAATATCAAGACCGCATGAAAACCTATGCCGACGAGCTCGAGGCGGCTGTCAAACTGCGCACCGCCGAACTCGAACAATCGCGACGCGAAATCATTCACTGCTTGGCGCGCGCTGCTGAGGTGCGTGACAACGACACCGGTCACCATGTGATCCGCGTGGGGCGCTATGCGGGCCTGGTGGCCCAAGCGATGCACCTGCCCGCCGACTATGTGGAAATGATCGAACAGGCAGCCCAACTGCACGACATTGGCAAATTGGGTGTGCCCGACTATATCTTGCTGCGACCCGGCGCGCTCGACCCCGAGGAATTCGACCTGATGCGCCGTCACGCGGCGTTTGGCAAGCAAATCATCCAGCCGCTCGAACCCCAGGAATTTGCCACGCTACGCACGCACGTGTCGATCGGCGAGCGCATCTTGGAAATGTCTCATTCGCCGCTCATGCAAATGGCCTCGCGCATTGCATTGACCCACCACGAAAAGTGGGATGGCAGCGGCTATCCATTGGGTTTGTCTGGCGAGGACATTCCGCTCGAAGGGCGCATCACGGCCGTGGCAGATGTGTTCGACGCGCTCAGCAGCCGCCGGCCTTACAAGCCACCCTTTCCGTTCGAGAAATGCTGCGAAATCATCCTCGCCGACCGGGGGAAGCATTTCGAGCCCGCCGTGGTCGATGCGTTCCTCAGCCGGCGCCGCGAGATCGCAGAAATCCAGATCCACCTGGCCGACCACTGCTAACCCCAGCAGGTGCCACGGCGCTACTAGTCTGGTTGATGAAGTCTTGAAACGCTGGCCTTGGCCTGACACCCTGGGTGCCGTTGGCTTTGCCAGTGCTCTGCGTGCGACAGGCTTCGTTCTGGGTGTCACTGCTGGCGTGCTCAGCAGTACTCTCCTGGTTGGGTGCCGGCGTCGGATGTCATGCACACGCAACCGTATTGCAGTCAGGTTTTCCTTACTTGACTCCTTCTCCCGCGCCGCGTCGATCTCAAGAACCACTGCGAACAAGCGATCTGCCACGCAATCGTGCATCGTTCGTCGTCGTTTGACGAATCCGACGCAACTCGTGCTGCACTGTAGTTTGTTTGCCCCCAACCCCTAGCGGGTTGGGGGTCGTTCCGCGCCACCCAGCAAAGCTGGGTTGACGCTGCACTGTAGTTTGTTTGCCCCCAACCCCTGGCGGGTTGGGGGTCGTTCCGCGCCACCCGGCGAAGCTGGGTTGACGCACCCGTGGGTTTTGTTTGCCATCGCATCCCTGCGATGACGCATCTCTGCGAGGACCGGGGCGCGTCGAATTCTGGAACGGGCGGCTACGGCGGTGGCGTCTGTACGGCATTCGCGGCGCGCACGTCGCGGTGCGCCATGCGTTGCAACCTAACCTGCGCGGCGCTGGGGGGTCGGTTGTTGGGGCGGCACCTTCTTGCCGGTGAGCTGGTAGACATAGGCCAGCACTTCGGCCACGCCCGAGTACAGGTCGGCCGGAATGGGCCGGTTCACATCGACCAGTTTGTACAGCGCCTGGGCCAGCGGTTTGCGCTCGACAATGGGAATGCCATTTTCCAGCGCCAAGCGACGAATGCGCTGGGCCAGCACACCGGCCCCCTTGGCTACCACCACCGGCGCTTGCATCGTGGCCGGGTCGTATTGAATGGCGATCGCCAATTCCGTGGGGTTGGTGACCACGACATCGGCCTTGGGGACCGACGACTTCAGCCGGTTGAGCACCAATTGGCGTTGCACCTGCCGCCGCCGGGCGATCACTTGGGGGTCGCCCTGCAGGTGCTTGAGCTCCTCGCGCACCTCTTCCTGCGTCATCCGCAGGTCGCGTTCTTGGCGCCGCCACTGATAGCCGTAATCCAACAGCGCCAGTAGCAACAGCGCCAAGGCGATCTTCAGCGATGTCCACAACACCACGTCGACCATCAGCCGGGCGATATCCGTCGCTTCCATCGCGGCCATCGCCAGCAGTTCATCGTAGCGACCGCGCAAGCTAAACCAGGCCACGCAGGCGACGAAACCGATCTTCAAGAGCCCCATGACCAATTGCACGAAATTGGCCATCGAAAAAATGCGCGACAAACCTGCCAGCGGGTTGATCCGACTAGGATCGAGCGACAGTTTATCGGGCAGGAACAGCCACCCCACCTGCGCCAGCTTGATGGCGATGCCGACTACCAGCAACAGCAACAGCACGGGCAGCACCGCGCGGCCGACTTCCCACCACGTGGCTTGCCATTCGGCGACCATCGTGCCCGAATCGACAGACAACCAGCGCACCGACCCTAGCTGGCGTTGGGTGTAGCCGCCAAAGAAATCGACCACGGGACCGCCCAGCCACAGCAAGGCCACGAGCCCTGCCAGCAAGATCACGGCGGAATCCAGGTCGCGGCTTTGCGCAACCTGGCCCTGCTCGCGCGCCTGCTGGCGGCGATGCTGTGTTGGTTCCTGGGTTTTTTCCTCGTTCTGTTCGGCCATGGCGGGGGGCGTGGGTGACGGGGCGGTCGAGCGACCAGGCTGTCGCTAGGTGGGCAGGCGCAATGCGTCGAGGAGGCTCGCCAAGACCGGGGCCAGGTCGGCTTCGAAGGCCCACAGCATGGCGCCGAGCGACAGCCACATGGTGCCAAAGGTCACCAGCGAATTGACACCGAATCCCATGGCCAACACGTTGAGTTGCGGCAGCGTGCGACTGATCAGACCCAGTACCACGGTGGCCACTAGCTGCGCCGCCACGGTCGGGGCCGACACTCGCAGGCTCAACGACATGGCCTGGCTCATGACCGCCACCGCGGCCTGGCCCACGGTGTCGACCGGGGGTCCGGTTCCCACCGGCAATGATTGGTAGGTTTCCAACAGCGCTTCCACCACCTGCCGATGTCCGCCGATGGCCAAGAACACCGCCAGCGAACACAGGTACAGCAGTTCGGAAAACAGCGGAACGTTGGCGTCGAAGGTGGGGTTGAACACGTCGGCCAACGCGATACCGCTCATCTGGCTGATCATCTGGCCCGCCAGTTGCAGTCCGCCCATCAGAATGCTGAGCCCCAAGCCCAACACCACGCCCACCAGCAGTTCGCCCCCGACGGCCAAGACGAAGTCGATCAGCGTGGGGCCTGTTTCGACTGGTCGCTGGGCCTGTCCTGGGGCGATCATCAATGCCAGCGCCAGCGCGATCAGCACGCGCACCCGTACCGGAATTTCCTTGGCGGCGAACACCGGCGCGGTCATGACCATGCCGCCCACGCGGGCCAGCACCAGCACAAACACCACAAAACGCGTGCCATCGAGCAGTGCTAGTTGTTCCACGATTTGTTCTCCCCGCGGTAACTCCTACGCGCCGCGCTCTTCGGACACCTTCGGCCCTGGGCTGGTCCGAGTTTCGCCGCCTGGCGCGCGCCGCGCCGACCTGCCGACTCCGCAGAATCCAAGAATTCCCCTTTTCCTTCGGGTTGTGCCAAATTCACCTCGTCTGCTTCGTCATCGCAACTCCGCGGATAGACTCCGAAAATGCGTCGTTGCTCTTTCTCGCATCCTACGTCAATTTGTTCAAAACGCCGCTCTCAATGGGTTCTGGGATAGGCCCTAAATCTGGTTGGGAATGTTGTCGATCAACCCGCGAAAGTAGTCCAACATTTGCGCCAGAAGCCAGGGCAGTGCCAACGACAAGGCCAGCACCATGGCCACCAGCTTGGGAACAAAGGCGATGGTTTGTTCTTGAATCTGCGTGAGCGCCTGGAGCAGCCCCACCACGAGCCCCACCACCATGCCTGCCAGCAGCACGGGTGAACTAATCAACAGCGTGATCATCAGGGCTTGTCGGCCCAGGTCGACTGCCGTGTCGGGATTCATAACCAGAACCTTGCGTGAAAAGCCTGAGTGATGGAGAGCGGGTACTTGGCAGTGCGCGCGGCGGCCGGCGCTCACGTATTCACCCAGATGCTGGGCGGGCCAATCGCTGTTTTCCTGGTAGCCACGACACCCGACCCCAGAGCACTGGCAAAGCCAGTGGCACCCGGCGTTACAGTTCATGAACCATCCGGGTGGAATCGTCGTCACGTATACGGGGCGAAGCTTTCCAACAACATTTCCACGACCAACCGCCAACCATCGACCAACACGAACAACAACAATTTGAAGGGAAGCGAGATGAGCACCGGGGGAAGCATCAGCATGCCCATCGAGATC
>CAYSXM010000493.1:159-4222 GCA_964434905.1 uncultured Pirellulales bacterium
GGTTCGGGGTCGTTCCGCGTCACTCAGCCAAGCTGGTTGACGCTGCACAGTGTTTGTTTGCCCCAAACCCCTTACGGGTTCGGGGTCGTTCCGCGTCACTCAGCCAAGCTGGTTGACGCTGCACAGTGTTTATTTGCCCCAAACCCCTTACGGGTTCGGGGTCGTTCTGGCGTGTTCGCGGCGATCGGCCGGACCAACGCGATTTTAGGAGTTCGAATTCGATGACGGAAATCGATCGGCTGACCGAGCGGCAGCGCGAGGTATACGATTTTATTCGCGACAAGATCCGCACGCGGGGCTATGGCCCCACCGTGCGAGAAATCGGCGGAAACTTCGAAATCAGTTCGCCGAACGGCGTCATGTGCCACCTCAAGGCGCTGGAAAAGAAGGGGCTGATCAGTCGCGAACCGAATATGTCGCGCGCGATTACGCTGGCCGAAGGGACCGCGTACGATCAGCGCGGGTTGCCGTTGGTGGGGCAGATCGCGGCCGGCCAGTTGCTCGAGGCAGTTGAAGACGTCGAGCGGATCGACTTCAACGAATTCTTCGATTCGGACCAACATTTTGTCTTGCGCGTAAAGGGCGATTCGATGATCGACGCCCAGATTGCCGATGGTGACTATGCCGTGCTACGAAAGCAGAAGACGGCCCAGCCCGGCCAGATCGTGGCGGCCCAGACCGACGAGCACGAGGCGACGCTCAAGTACTGGTATCCCGAGGCGAAACGCATCCGGCTGCAGCCAGCGAACGCCGAGATGAAGCCGATTTATGTCACGCGGGCACAGGTGCTGGGCGTGCTGGTGGGCGTGTTCCGCAAGCTGCGGTAGCGGCGTACGTACGCCGATTACGAACACCGCCGCGTTAGGCTCGTGGGTTGAGCACCATGGTGTAGCCCCCCTGGCCATTGGGGATGAACTGCAACAGTTCGTTGCCGTCGACGGTCTCGTTGAGCCGCGCCAGTCCATTGGCGTCGAGGTTGCCGCCCGATTGGGTGACTCCGAAATCGTCCGGACGATTGGCAATTTCGCCGGTGTCGGGCACCACGGCCACGCCGCCGGACTGTAGGCCGATCGTGGCGCGGCCATCGCCCAGCCGGATGTTGCCATAGCGCACCTGGATGGTGCCATTGGCCAACAGTGCCAACTGGAACGAGGCCAAGGCGGAATGATCGCTGTAGTGCGGCAGGTTCTCCCAGGTGATTGCCCGCACCCCGTCGGCGTCGTACAGGCCGATCCGTCCACCGGCCGGCGGATAGTGATCGTCCCACAGCGCGAACACGGCATCGACGGCGCTACTCGAACTGGGGAGCGCGCGATTCGTGTAGTCGCCCCCCACGGTATCGGCGTTGAACTCGACCACGCCGTTACTGGTAACAAACATCGGCCCGGCCACCGGTTGGCCGAAGTACTCGAACGCGAAAGGCAACTCGCCCGCCGAGACGGAAACATCGTCGAAGCGGATGTCTTGAATCTCGGTGCCAAACGGCAGGAACTCGGCCGAGGCATCGAGCGCCACCACGCTGAACGACGTCACGAGCGGGTTGGTGTCCCAAGGGTTGCCGGCCCGGTCGCTCACTTGAGCACGCTCCACACGCAGTTGATACAGCCCCTCGACCAGTGGATCGAACGTCAACTGCACCAACCGGCCGTCGTTGCGCAACTGGGCTTGGGTCGCCACGGCCACATCGTCGCCGGTGCCCAGTTGCTGGTCGGCGCCGGCCGCGAACAACTGGAACACGCCGGCCGCGATGCTGTCCTCGCTCAACGATTCATTGAACCGCGCGCGCACGGTTCGCTGGCCGACGAACCGCTCGGCACCATCGGCCGGGTCGAGCGACAGCAGCAAGGGCGCGATCGTGTCGGGCACCACGCCCACCGTGAACACGTCGGACAGGCTGGAGTTGCCGCCGGTATCGGTGGCGCGCAATTGGTATGTCACCGTGACGGTGCCGCCGACGATGCCCACCGCGGCGACCGAGAAATCGAACGGATAGGCCACGTCCGAAGCGACCACCTGGCCGTTGGCCAACAGTTCGACCAGCCGCACCTGCACGTCGTCGCTGGTCCGTGCGGTGAAGGCCAAGGTTTGCCCGTCAAGCACTTGCAGGCCAGGTTCCAGGGGATCGACATCGGCGGCGCCGCCGGCCAGTTCCACGGTGGGGGCCACGCCCAGGGCGTCGAACGGGCGATAGTTGACCACTTCCAGGCCTGTCGCCGTGCCGATGTAGCCGATTCCTCGGCTGATGGCCACGCTGCGCGCGGCTCCGCTCAAGGCAAACGAGGTCAGGAACTTGTCCGCGCCGGTCTGAGTCCGATTCGAGACGTCATACAGCGAAACACTGTTCCCGCCATCGGGCAGCACCAGCGCCAGACCCGAGCCGTTGAGCGCCGCGCGCCGCGCGGTGAAGAAATCGCTGCCGGCCACTGGCTGACCCACCAGCACGGGCAGGGCTGGGTTCGCCAGATCGACCGCGCGCAGACCGCTGCCCGCGAGCCAAACGGTATCGTTGCCGGCGAACAGGCCGACATCGCCCGAGGCGATGCTCACGGCCAATTGGCCGCGCACCACGGCTGCCCCCTCGCTGCCGATATCGATCACCGACAGCAGATCACTGCCCGACTGGTAGACCACCAGCAGATTGGCCTGGCGCGCCAGGCTGGTGACCGAGCCCGACCCGGGCAGCAGCAGCGTTTGCACGATCTGCCCGGTGGCCAGATCGACGGCGCGCAGGAAAGAGTCGCCGGCCACATAGGCCAACCCTCCGAAAACTTCCACGCGCGCGGCGGGAATGGAGACATTTTGCGTTACGACGGGCAACAAGGGATCGCTGACATCGACCAGCGCCAGGGCCGCGCCGGTGGCGACGGCGGCCAGGTTGCGCGTGGCATCGACGGCCACGTCGACGGCGGCGCCGGGCAGATCGACCTGGCCTTGCAGAATGGGATTGTCGAACTGGGTACCATCGACGATGACCAGTCCGGCGGCGCCCGCGGCGACATAGACCTTGTCGGCGGCAACATCGATGGCCTCGGCCGCGCCGGCCAAGGCCAGGCTGGCGATCGAGCCGGTGGGGAAGCCGGCATTGTTCAGGGGATTGAGCCCTTGGGCGATTTCGGCGTCGTCGGAGATACCGTCGCCGTCGGAGTCGCGAGAGAGTCGATTCGTGCCAATCGTCGTCTCCGCGACATCCGGCAAGCCGTCTCCATCTGAATCTGACGGATCGGTTGGCCCAAGCCGGACTTCGGTTGCCGACGGAATCGCGCCGAAATATCCGGCGCTCAGTCGCGTCTCGTCACCACTACGAGACGTTGATGAGGCAATGATCGCGCTGCGACCGGTCGAAGGCTGATAGTAGTACGCCGTGAATCCTCGTTCGGGCGGTAATACGATACTTGCCGCGATTTCCGGTCCAGGCACACTCCCGGCAAGTTCTGCGCCTCCATCCAGAAAGAAACGATAGTAGACGATGGGATCCGTGCCGAAGGTTTGTTGCACATCGGCTGCGGCCGTGCTGGCAATGCTCGCGCTCGGAGCAAGTAGACTCGCGTCTATCCGGTTTTCAAAGTCTGTGTATTGCTCGGGGATCGTAAAGCTTCCTGAAATTGGCTCGTCGATCTCGACAATGATTCGGTTGACAAACGGAGCGTAGCCACGTTCGTGCTGGAGTACCCAAAAGCCTGCCAATCCGGGCGTGTAGATGTCGGCATAGTCAACGCCGAAATCGTCGCACAGTTCCCACGTTAAATGCGCGGTGTAGTGTCCCACTCCCGTAACGCCTGACCCTTCACCGCCCCCCAAGCTATCGACGGTCACCGACCATCCGGTGAAAAACAGCTTTCCACCCTGGGTCGATCCGACGATTGCGCTTTCTGGACTGCCACCAAAGTAATAGTAGTAACCGCCGAAATCGATTGCGGGTGCGACGAGCTTCGTGAACAGCGCTGTGTCCGTCGCAAGTTCTTGGTTGTCGACGTATCCTCTGGTCGCTTGAAGGTTGATGCGATTTTGAATGCCATCGCGCACCCGTTGTACCTGGTGTTGGAACTCGCTGTTTCCCTCGACG
>CAYSXM010000494.1:0-4219 GCA_964434905.1 uncultured Pirellulales bacterium
GTGCTGGCCGCCGAGCCCCGGCACCACGGGGCGCAGCATTATCAGATTCACCTGTGGGATCAACACCACGCCGACCGCGCGCTGGAGGCCGCGGCGGGCTTGGGGCCCAGCGCGCCGGCCATCGCACATTGCTGGCACATGTCGGGCCACATCTATGCGCAGTTGTCGCGGCACCGCGATGCTGCCTGGCAGCAGGCTGCTTCGTCGCGAGTGGATCACGCCTATATGGCCCGCGACCAGGTAATGCCTTATCTGATTCACAACTATGGCCACAATCAGGAATGGCTGGCACGCAGCCTGCTGCACCAGGGGCGCCTGCGCGAGGCGTTGGTCGTGGCGCACAATCTGGCGAGCGTGCCACGGCACCCGCGGCACAACCGGTGGGAAAGGGAAGATAGTTGCGCCGAATTTGGTTTACGCCGAACGCTAGAGATTTTAATTGCCGCTGAAGACTGGAACGGTCTCGTCGCCGAGTTCGAGCCCGCCACGCAGCGTGCTACCGACCCGCCCGCGCGGCTGGTCGACCTGGCCTGGGCGGTGGGGCTGGCGCAGGCCGCCTTGGGCCGGCCGGAGCAGGGGGCCGTGCAAGTGGCTATCGCCGAGCGTGCCCGCACCGCGTTCGACGCGCAAGAGGCCCTGCGCGTGAAAGAAAAAGTGGCACGCGCCAACGAAGACGGCCAGTCCGAGGCGGATCAAACTGCCCTGGAAAAGCGCTTGAACAATCTCGTGCGCGATCGCGCGAAAGTTCTGGACGAACGAGTGGCCGAATTGCGCGCGCTGGTGGCGCTGGCCGGTGGCCAGCACGGCCCAACACGCAAATGGCTGGAAACCGCCGGCGCGAAACCCAGCCTGCGGCGTGCCGTGGCCTGGAGGTCGGTGGGCGAAAAGGCAAAGGCCGCCGAAGTGGCGACGGAGGTCGTCAAGGATTCGCCAAATCAGGTTTTTCCTTTGGCCGCTGCCATCGAGTTCGCACGCGACAACGGACAATTCGAAGAAGCGGTCAGGTGGTTTAAGCAACTGCGCACCGTCGCTGGCGAAGCAGATCTCGAACTGCCGGCGTTCAATCGATTGCAAGGTCTGGCGGCCGAAATGGGGTTGCCGTCCGATTGGCGCTTGCCGGCGCCGTTAGCGACCGATGTGGGCCCGCGACCTCCCCTCGATTCGTTGGGGCCTGCCATCTGGTCGCCGTGGCAGGCGCCCACCTGGCGCTTGGCCAATGCCGACGGGAGATTTTTTGATGCTAGTGATTTTCGTGGCCGCCCCGTGGTGTTGGTGTTCTATTTGGGCATGGGCTGCCTGCACTGCGTCGAGCAACTCGAAGCATTTGCGCCGCGCGCCGCGGCGTTTCGCGCGCAAGGGATCGAGCTGGTAGGTATCAGCACCGAAGGGCGCGACGATCTGGCCTTGGCCCACACTCGATTCCAAGGCCCCGACGGCCAAGCTTTTCCGTTTGTGTTGCTCGCCGATCAAGCGGGCGAGGCGTTTCGCGCCTTTCGGGCGTGGGACGATTTCGAGGGCCGCCCGCTGCATGGCACGTTCTTGATCGACGGTGCAGGGCGCGTGCAGTGGCAAGATGTTAGCTTCCAGCCGTTTACGCAGGTTGATTTCCTGCTGGGGGAAGCGACGCGGATTCTGAGCACGCTCGGCGGGACTTCCGGCCTGCATATTGGCAAGACAAACTAGCCAATCAGCCACTCTGGGGGCGCAATTCTACCGCTGAAAACGCCACATTACAGCATGTTTAGGATGTTTGGGTAATGTGGGTTAATTTATTTTTGACACTCTCCGAGGTGTCTGCCTAGTGTGGATTTGTGTGGGGCGAGGCGGTGCGCACCCATCAAACGCTAGACGACGACGCCGAATTGGACTTTCGGCAATCAGTTTAGTGCGAGGCACCGTTTGCGGCCGACCAGCGTGTCGTGTGGTGGAAATTCATTCGGAATCGTGAGGAAGCATCTGTGAAGAAACATTTGTTATGGAGCGCGGCTGCGATCGTTCTGACGCTGGCCGCGTCGGTTGCCCAGGCATTGCCGATGCCGCCAGGCACCATTCTGTTGCCAGTTGCTGCGGAACCCGCGCCAACCGGCGTGATCATCGACAGCTTGGCAGTGCCGTTTGCGGTGCCCGGCTCGTTTGCCGGCACGCTTTACACCGACGTGATATCGGGAGATGGCACAAACCCGTTGGGTGGTCTGACGTTTGTATACCGAGTGGAAAACCTGATGGGCCCGAACTCGATTGGCCGTTTTTCGATTGACAGCTATGCGGGATGGGCTGTCGACGTGAGCTACGTGGCACCGGTCGGGGTGGCGCCGGCTTATGCCGACCGCAATCCGTTTGGCGATGTGCTGGGTTTCAGCTTTGCGCCGTTCCCGACCGACCCGCTGACGGGGTTCTTGTTGCCAGGCATGACCAGCGCGCGGCTCGTGGTGCAGACCGCAGCCACGCGATACGCTGGCATCATCGGGTCGCTGATCGATGGTGGTGTGACCACGGCCGACTCGTACGGGCCCACGGTACCGGAGCCATCGACCTGGGCCTTGGCGGCAATGGGAGTCGTAGGCGCCCTGGCTGCGGCCCGTCGCCGACGCTAGTCGATTGAGGTGACGTTTGCCCTGAAAGTCTTTCCGACCACGAATGCAATTTCCTACCACGGGTGGCCCCCAGCGCGGGCTGCCCGTGGTTTTTTTTTGCGCGACCGGCGACGGTCGCTGGCGCGGTGGCCGGGCTGACACCAAGTTACGCTACTTGGACCATGTTATAAGTTCGGTGCAAATTTGGGGGCAAGTCTTCACTACATTTGATCGGATTCGGTCAATGCAAAGGAAGTCAACGCAAAGCCGAGATGCGGAATCGGAACCTGAATTCCTTGCGCTATGGTGTCATGGCGTTGCACTCTTCAACGGGCTGCTAACTGGGCGACGGCGGTTGGCTGGCGAGCCAGTCGCGGGTGCGCAGCAGCGCCTCGTCGAGATGCACCTGGGGTGCATGTTGGGTGACGCGCACGACCTTGCCGATGTCTGGCACGCGGCGCGTCAGGTCTTCGAAACCCGACTGATAGGCGTCGGCATAGTCGACGTGTTCCACGGTCGCGGTGTGGCCACAGATGGCGATCACGCGATTGGCCAGTTCGTTGATGGTGGTTTCGACCGGGTTACCCAGGTTGAAGACTTGGCCCACGGCGGCGTCGAGACTGGCCAGCGCCAACAGCCAGTGAACCACATCGCTGACATAAGTGAACGAACGAGACTGTTGCCCAGTGCCATAGACCATGAGCTTTTGGCCGGCCATGGCCCGGGCGAGAAAGCGTGGCACGACCATGCCGTATTGGCCGACCTGTCGGGGTCCGATGGTGTTGAAGGGGCGGACCACCACGGTGGGCAGATGGTGCTCGCGCCAGTAGGCCAGGGCCAAGAACTCGTCGACGAGCTTGCTCGCGGCATAGCCCCAGCGGCCCATGCTACTGGGGCCTAGCAGCAGGTCGTCGTCCTCGCGAAAGGGAATGCGTGCCCCCTTGCCATAGACCTCGGAAGTGGAGGTGACGAGCACCTTGGTGCGGCGGTGGAGCGCGGCGCGCAGCACCGCAGTGGTGCCATCGACGTTGTTTTCAATGGTCGTGGCGGGGCTGTTCACCACGTTGAACACACCGACCGTGGCAGCCAGGTGAAACACCACGTCGGCCGCGGCGACCAGGTCGGGCAAGCGGGGATCGGTGGCCACGTCGCCTTCAAAGAACTCGCAGCGATCGGCGGCAAGCAACTGGTCGAGATTGCTCGCGCGGCCGCTAGAAAGGTTGTCTAGCAGAAGCACGCGGTCGCCTCGCCGGAGGGCCTCTTCGGCCAGGTGCGAGCCGATGAATCCGGCGCCTCCGGTAATCAGGAACGTGGCCATGGGAACGTGGAAATCCGTCTAGGCTTGCGTTTCAGAGGAGCCTGCTGATGGGGCGATCGAGCTTATGAATCATCGAGGGCCAAAAGAAGCCTAACGAGATTTCAGAAGACGCGAGACGCCGTGGGTGGTTCGCGAGTGGGGCAAAACAGGTTAGCGCTGGCCGCGTTTTTTCCAGGGGACATCGGGCGTGCCGGCGCGGCAATTGGCCACGCGGCCTAGCACAAAAAGCAAATCACCCAGCCGGTTGAGATAGATAACGACCCCGGCTGAAAGATGTGCCTCGCCGGTGTGGGACAACGCGACAATTCTTCGCTCGGCACGGCGGCAC
>CAYSXM010000495.1:0-4213 GCA_964434905.1 uncultured Pirellulales bacterium
CGTCAGCGGAAAGCTGCGCTGATAATTGTGAGCATGCCCGAACAACAGCAGATCGACGCCCACTCCCCCCGGTCCGTGCCCCAGCCGCGACAGCACCTGGTCGTAGTAGTAGTCGTCGGGCGTGTGTTCGGTGTGCCCGCTGAGCGACGTGATGGGGTGATGCCCGAAAACAATCACCCAGGCCGGCGGCACGGCCCGAGCCTTGGCCGCTTGGATGTCTGCCACGGCCCAGTTCAATTGCTTGTCGAGTGCCGGTTGGTTGGTCCAGTTGTTGGTGTCAAAGGTTAGAAAATGAACGTTGCCATAGTCGTAGGAATAGTTTTCCTCTTCCTCCACGTTGGCGTCGAACACTATGCCCGCGGGGCTGGTGACCCCCTGCACGGGAATGGGCATCGAGTAGTTCTCGCGCGCCGCCTGGCCGCTGAGATACCCGACGTCGTGATTACCAAATGCGAAGTAGTCGACGTGGCTCTTGTTGTAGGTGGTCAGCGAGCCGTTTTTGGATGGATCGAGTCGCAGGTCGTATTCCGAGTGCAATCCCGACGAATAGACATTGTCGCCCAGCAGCAGCGAAAACGCCGGGTTCAAGGCGTTGATCTGGTTCTGTACCGCAATGAAGTTGTTCGGCGGGTTGCCCGACGCGCTATCGCCGTAGGTAGCAAACGTAAAATTGCCGGCATCGCTGGCAGGGCGCCGGGTGTGGAATGAACTGGAATACGTCGCAATCGGGCTACCACCACGCAAATGCGTGATCTGGTAGTCGTAGTCGTCGTTGAAGTTCAAGCCCGTGAAGGTGACCGTGTGATTGATGCGCAGGCCCGGACCATCGTCGACGCCGGTGTTGATGTCGGCACCCAGCGCTACGCTGGTCCAGGGGACGACGCCCGTCTCGCGTACCTGGGCGGTGAAGGTATCGGTTCCCTGGGTACCGGTGGTCTGCCAAAGGACCTCGGCCTGATCGCTGCCGGCGTTGTAGCCATCGAGCGGCGCGTTGCCCAACTGTAAATAGGGCGTGTGATTGACCGTGTAGGCCAACAACCTGCGGTCTTCCAGCGGCTCGATCCGCAATACAGATTGTCGCGACAGAGGACCGCGCACGGCCCGAACACCTCGGGAACCCAGAACGCGAGCACGGCGCGCGATCTTGCGCGACCGATGGGGCAACAACATCGGGCGATACTCCTAAGATTTCGGCGGATTCCCGCAAGACTCGTCTGCCCCACGAGCCGGCCCCACACTAGGGCCAGCGGCCTGCCAATAGCGACGCCGATTCTACCCCCCGGTGGCGGCGTTTTCCAAACCAAATCTTCACAATCGGCAGCGTCCGCCAGTTTAGGGGGGACCGAGATTGGTCACGGCCCAGGCCGGGCCCCGCGCTCGGCGAGGAGCGAAAAATGCCACAATGGCATTTTTCAACGGACCGTTGGGCTCCACCCTAGGGCAGGCCCCTGCTAACTGGATTATTCCTGAGCTTCTTGGCGAGGAGTCGAAAGCCCGGCGGCCGCCACCCGTGAGGCGTTGCGCCAGAGCCACCAGCGTGCCCTGAGCATCCAGTGCCGGTTGCGGCGGCGTTGGAACCGCGGGGCCAGCCTCAATGTGGAAATCATCTCACGCATCGCCGCCGCCGCCCCGGCAAGATCGCCTCGTTCGGCCAAGAGCAGCCCATGGTGATAGGTTGCCTCGGGATGCCCTCGGTAGAGCCGGAGCATTTGCTGGTAGACCACGGCCGCGCGATCGGTGGCCCCCAGGCGTTGCTGGCACTGTGCCAGCCGGAGGTAGGCCAGGCCATAGTCGTGGTCGGGCTTGGCCTGGTGAACTTGCTCGAACAGCGGCGCCGCTTCTGCCGCGCGGCCCAACTCGAACAGCGAGGCGGCCAATCGATACTGTGCCTCGACCGATTGCGGCTCGCGGCGCGCGGCCTCGGCCAGCCAGCGCTCGGCGGCCGCGTGGCGCCCCTGACGCGCCAGCAGCGTGCCAAGTTGCAACATGTGGTGTGGCTTGTCGAGGTGTGCGATCTTGCGTTCGAGATCCTCGATTTCCCGGTGGCGAAAACCAAGCCGCCCGAACAGCCGCCGCAGGTCGGCATAGGCCTCGCGATAAATGCCCGGCGCATAGAACAGCGACAGCACGAAAAACGTGCTGGCCAGCGAAGTGGCGGTGCCCCAGACCCAATGCGCCAACGGCACCAGCGGCCCCGGCACGAGTCCCAGCGTGAGCAGGCCCCACAATACACCCAACAGGGTAACGACGCTTAGCAACAGCCGTGACATGGCCGGCAATGGTACCGGGCCACGCCGATACTTGTCACGCGGTCGGGGTAGTCGCCGGCCGTGGGGCCCCTGGTAAACTGCGCCACCTCGGACGAGGCCCATGTGGTTCGCGGCCGGTCGATGCGTGCTGAAAGTCTCGCCCGGCGGGGCTCGTCGCAGGTCGGATTGGTGTGCGGTATAATTGCCCTAGCCCAGGCCCCGGGGTGTCGGGGACGATGGCCGCTGGGTACGACAATTCGGCGTGCCGGCCAGCCGCGGCGTCGGCCTTTTGCGGGTGGGTTTTTCGGAGGGTAAGCGAATGGTTAGCGGCGACACTGGAAATGTCGTGCCGGGAAACCGGTTGCGGGTTCGAATCCCGTGCCCTCCGCTTGATGGTTTTGCACCACTTGTCGCCAGGTCGCAGGCGTGAAGGTCAGGCCGTGGCCTGATGAGACGCACCTTGGGTGCCGCTGGGCTTTGCCAGTGCTCTGGGCGGGTGCCCGTTCAAATCGAGCGGCACTAGTTTATTTACTCAGGGAGTACACATTTCACCGACGGCCGCGTAGTCTGACCTACGAACCTCTGACAGCGTGGCGCATGGCAGCCAAGTCAGCCCTGCCAGCCAACAGCACCTAGCACCTGCGCCAGCACGGCGCCTCGCCGCACCTCGCGGCGCCAGGCCGCCCTTAGCGGGGCAGCGCCGGGGCCGGCTCGTAGGCCCGGCCGTGCACATCGCGCAGCGCGTTGTCGAGCGCTACCTGATACAGCTCTTGGCCGCACGACGTCGGATAGTGCCCCGTGATACACGCCTGGCACAATTCGCTGCTGTCGAGGTTGATCGCCCGGGCAATCGAGTCGACCGGCAGATAGCGCAGCGAATCGGCCCCCAGCGCGCGGGCCATTTCGGCCTGGACCTCTTCAGTTAGTTCGCCCCCCTGCAGAAAACGCGGGGCAAACAACTCGCTCACGGTCGACATGTCGATGCCATAGAAGCACGGCGCGATGATCGGAGGACACGCCACGCGAACATGGATTTCGCGAGCCCGGCCCAGTTCGCGAATTCGCTTGACCAGCACCTTCATCGTGGTCGAACGGACGATCGAATCCTCTACCAGCAGCAGCCGCTTGCCTTCGAGCACCTCGCGCAGTGGAGTATATTTGGTTTCGGCCTTCGACTTGCGGTTGCCGCTCGATTCGATGAACGTCCGCCCGCTATAGCGATTGCGAATCAACCCCTCGAAACTTGGCACGTTCAATCGATAGGCCATGGCATCGGCCGCGGCTTTGCTGGTGTCGGGTACCGGTACCACAATCAGGTCGTCGTCGATGGGCACGGTTTCCAAGCGGGCCAGTTCATAACCCAATGCCGTGCGCGACAAGTACACGCTGCGGCCATCCATGGTGCTGGCCACGTTGGCGAAATAGATCCACTCGAAAAAACAGTGCGCTCGGCGAGGGCTCGCGGCAAACCGCTCGACCTGCAGCCGGCCACCGGCAATAGTGACCGCCTCGCCCGGTGGCAAGGAATGGATGTCCTCGGCCGAAAAGCCCAGGTTCAACAGGGCCACGCTTTCGCTGGCGGCGGCAAACAACGCTCCGTCGAACGCATAGCACAACGGCTTGATCCCCAAGGGATCGCGGGCCACGAGCATGTCGCCCACCGCGTTGAGGTACACCAGGCTGTACGCACCGTCGAAGCGCCGGCTCATCTCGCGGCACAACTCGATAAGGGTCGGCCGGCGCTCACCCGAAAGCTCGCGGCTAACCGCGTGCATGAAAATCTCGGTATCGGTCTCTCGGGCCAGGTAGTTGTCGTTATCGGCCAACAGCTCGTTGCGCAGCTCGGGGTAGTTGGCCAATTGCCCGTTGAAGGCAAAGCTGAACCACTTGTGCTTTTGCAGGTGGTGGCGCTCGAACGGCTGTGCGTAACTGCGGTCTTCCGCCCCACAGGTCGCATAGCGCAC
>CAYSXM010000496.1:0-4213 GCA_964434905.1 uncultured Pirellulales bacterium
ACGGCGCAGCGGTGCCGGAACCAGCCGCTGCCTGCCTGCTCGCCATCGGCCTGACGGTGTCGCTCATCGCGCGACGACGCCTGCACCCTTCAGATTTTTCCTGAACTTTGTCGAGAGAAATCGAAAGTGGTGTGGGCGGCCGACAGACCAGTCTGCAATCGGCCTTTGGCCGCCCGCTGAATTCTTCAACGGATGGTTGGGACCGCATCCGGCCGCACCGGTCTGCTTGGCAGCGGGGCGACAGTGTGAATCCAGGGCGATTGCAGTCTGAACCAGCAAACGCGACACTTGCACGTCCGCAGTAGCTGGTTGTAATTATCGATTGGGTTGCAGCCCAACGCATGGCAGATGACGTGTCGAGCGCCCACGAACACAATCGCCGCGCCTGGAATGCTCGCGCTGCACGCGGAGAGCGGTTCACTCAGCCTGCGCCCGACGACTATCTGGCCGACCCTCGCGGTACGCTCGATAGCTTGGGTTGGCTACCGGCCAAGCTGGCTGGACTGCGCGTGCTCTGCTTGGGCTCCGGCGGCGGTCGGCAAAGCCCCCTGTTCGCCGCGCTGGGCGCCCAGGTTACGGTCGTCGACCTGAGCGGTGCCATGCTGGCCATCGATCGCCAAGTAGCCGCGGAGCGGGGACTCGATGTGATGACTGTCGAAACTTCGATGGACGAACTGGGCATGTTGGCTCAGGCTAGCTTCGATCTTGTCTGGCAACCGGTCAGCACCTGCTATGTTCCCGACGTGGTGGCCGTCTACCGCGCCGTGGCACGCCTGCAAGCGCCCGGGGGGCTGTACGTCAGCCAGCACAAACAGCCGGGCAGCCTGCAAGCCTCGGCCGAACCCGGGCCCAGCGGCTATCTGCTGGCGGAACCGTACTATCGATCGGGCCCCTTGCCCGACTCACCACCCTGCTGGCATCGCGAAGCCGGGACGATCGAATTCTTGCATCGCTGGGAAGAACTGCTGGGGGGACTGTGCCGGGCAGGCTATGTTGTCGAAGACCTGGTGGAGCCCCGCCATGGCGACGCGTCGGCCGCGTTGGGCACGTTCGCGCATCGTTCGTTGTTCGCGCCGCCCTATGTTCGGATCAAGGCCCGGCGGCATGGCCCCGAACCTCGTGCTGCAATCTGGCAACCGGGCTAGCACCCCCGGTGGATGTGCCAGGGAAGTATATTTCGCGTGCCAGTTTCGCTAGGAGAACTGCGACCATGCGTGCCAAGATCATTCGGCGGCTAGGCCTGGCACTGTGGCTGGCGTGGCCCACAGCTATCAGCAGTTGCCCCGCCGGAAACGCGCCGACGCCGCTACGCTTGGCCACCTTCCGTGCCGACGTTTCACCGCCGATCGGCAGTCCGCTGTGTGGGGGCTGGATTCCACCCGTCGCCGCCATCGACGAGCCGCTGTGGGCCAAGGGGTTGGTTCTCGAAGACCCGTCCGGCACGCGGTATGTTCTCTGTGCCATCGATTACTGCGAACTGCGAAACGCCGGCAATTTGGCCGCTCGCGAGCGACTGGCCCAGGCGGTGGGCACCACCGCGGCGCGGGTCGTCGTGCAAAGTTTGCACCAACACAACGCGCCTCTGATCGATCCGCGTGCCCAGGAATTGGCCACGTCGGCCGATCCCAGCTTGCAACTGTTCAACGCAGCCGCCTGGCAACAGGCCCTAGTCGCCATGGGCCAGGCCGCCGAGCAGGCCGTGGCCAAACTAACCCCCTGCGACACCGTTGCGGTAGGGCGCGCCACGGTCGATCGAGTGGCTTCGAGCCGCCGTGTTTTCGATGAACAGAGGGTGCTGCATGTGCGGTGGAGTGCCACCCGCGAACCGTTGCTACAACAGTTGCCCGAGGGCCACATCGATCCCGAGCTGCGCACCGTCACTTTTCTAGCGAATCAACGGCCCCTGGTGCGGCTGCACTACTATGCCACGCACCCTCAAAGCTTTTATGGAGATGGCCGGGTGACTAGCGATGTGCCCGGGCTCGCCAGAGAACAACTCGAACGCGAGGAGAGCGTACCGCAGATCTATTTCACCGGCTGCGCGGGCGACGTGACCATGGGCAAATACAACGATGGCTCTCCCGAGGCACGACAGACCCTGGTCGCACGATTGCTCGGGGGTATGCGGGCCGCAGTCGCCAACTCCCAGCCGCACGCGGTGGGCGCCATTGCCTGGCGCACCGTGCCGGTTCAACTGCCGCCTCGTCCCGAGGCGGAATTCTCCGCAGCCTCCGCCTCTGCACAGTTGGCGCACCACGCGGCTGGACCACAGGCGCGCTCGAATGCCGCGCTGTTGTTGGCCTTTCTCGAACGGATCGAACAGCCGATCGACCTGGCCCTGCTGCGAGTTGGTCCGGCGCTGCTTGTCCATTTGCCTGGCGAGCCATTCATCGACTATCAATTCGCGGCACAACGTCTGGCCCCCGAGCAGTTCGTGGCTACCGCGGGCTACGGCGACGGCGGGCCGGGCTATGTTTGCACTGCGCGCGCCTATTCCGAAGGAGGCTACGAGCCCACCGCCTCGTTCGTTGGCCCACGCACAGAGGCCGTGCTGCAAATGGCTTTATCTCAATTGCTCGCCCCCTGATCGCCGACGTCGCCCCGGCGCCGGCAGATGCCGCGAGAACTTGGCACGCGCCCGAGTCCCTTGGCCGAATCCGCATTCGCCAAAAAAAACGGCGGCCGGTTCCCAAATCGGAAACCGACCGCCGTGAGGAGTTCGCCAATCGTTCAGGTACCCGGGGGGCTGGGCACCCAGGGCCTGCTAGGCACGCCGCCGGCGCCGTACTGCCGGCACCATCAAGGCCACGCCACCCAGGGCCGCCAACAACATGCTGCTCGGTTCCGGAATCACGACGTTTTCCACCGTGTCCTGCAACTGATAGCCGGTGTTGGTCGCCGCCAAGTGAGCATTCGCGGAATAGTTAATCGTTCCGCGAACGTCGACGTCGATCGTCACGCTGCCAATACCCAAATCGACGTTCAGGTCGGTATCAATCGTCGCCGGAATGGCACCCGACGTCACCAAGTCGAACGACAACGGCAACAGGGCCAACAGCCCACCATCGGCATAGGTGAACCGCATGTCGTCGCCCGTGGGCAGACCGTCGTATCCGGCCGGGTTCAGGTCACGCAGTTCCGCGTTGCCGATGAGTCCCAACGCCGTATTGATCGCCTGGTTCACAAGCGTGAACTGGCCCAGATTGAAACCGAAGGGAATATCGAACAAACCGAGCACACTCAGGCTCAGCGTCGCGTCGACATCCAAGCCGGCCGAGACATTACCCGAAAACGTACCCGGCGCACCGGCCAGATTGTACCGCGTGGTCCAGTCCTTGGCGTTGCCCGGCGGGGTCGGAATACGCACACCCGGTGCATACAACAAGTCGTTCCCCGGCGTGTCTTGCGTGAAACGGATGTTCGACAAATTGCCGAACGGCTGGGCGTTGAGGTCCAGATCCAAGTTCAGGTTGAACAGATTCACCAGGTTGATCGAGGCCGTCCCGTTCACGTTGACATCGTTCAACGCAAAATTCTGATTGCCAACCAGAGTGACATCCAGATTGGTCACGTCGGCATAGGTCAGTGGCGAGGGCAGCCCGTTCACCGTGCCAGCGCCCGGACCATATGGCGGTAACCCGTCGGTACCCGGATCGATGCCCAACGCGGCCTGCTGGCCCGACAAAGTCAGATCGGCCGAGCCAGTTGGAGTGGTATTGATCGTAACCGAACCACCAGCCACGCTCAGATCGCGAGTTTGTGTCGGAATGGTCACGGTTCCGCTTTGGGTGAACCCCAAAACGCCGCGCACCGACAACCGCAAATTCAAATTCGACGACATCGTCAACGTTCCCGAACCAGCAATCGTGGTGTGGAAATTGTTGGTGCCAGTCGATCCGTTGAAAGCCAACGGAATTGCATGCGCTCGATTGGCAACGGCGATGTCCCGCCACATCTCAGGCGAACCGGAAGCGATCTCCGAGGGTTGGTGGCCTTCGCTTGAAGCGCAACACCGGCCAGTGGAGCAAACAGGCGTGACCAGCTCGCGCTTCAAGGCACCGCATGCGCAACCTGGTCGAGGGGGCGTTCGCACGCAGTCGCGCGCACTTGGCTTCGCCGCGACGTCGGCACGGTTGAAGCAGTGGAGCCGACGCTCCATGACGCCCTCTTTGCGCCTCCTGTCCGTTGCGATGCTCGCGATCGCCACCGCCGC
>CAYSXM010000497.1:0-4206 GCA_964434905.1 uncultured Pirellulales bacterium
TCCGGTGCTGGTGGCCAAGAATCCGCCGCCCGCCGAGCCTGAAGAGGAAGCGCCGCGTCCGGCGGCCCGCCAGCCCAACCGTCCGCTGCCCTCGATCGTGGCGCGGGCGGAAGCGGCCAAGAATCGCCCGGTCACTCCGATTGCCGAGCCGACCCGGCGCACGACCGCCCCGGTCGAGCCGCGCCGGGACGTGCGCTCCGGCGCCGTGGCCGCGCGCAGCCTCGATCCCTTCCAGGCGACCGAGAGCATGGCCGCGATGTCGGCGGTGCGCGAAGTCGAAGTCGAATCCCAGCCGGCCGACCCGCAGGGCGCGATCGACCGCGCCATCGCGACGCTCGACCGCGGCGCGCGCGGCGATGCCGAGCAGCACCTCAATGGCGAAGCCGTCTATGACGACGAGCCGATGACGGTCACCGCGGCTGACGGGTCGTATTCGTTTACGGGTCTGACGCCGGGCGCCTATGTGGTCCGCGAGATCAGCTCCAGCTTGTACGTGCAAACGTATCCCAACACGCTGGGTGGTACGCTGTTGCCCGGCGGAGTAAGCCACCCCGCGGTGGGCAGTGTCAGCCCTTTGGAAATCAATCTTTCTCTGGCGGAAAACCAGACCGCGGCGCAGACGGTCAGTCTCACGCTGCCCGGCTCGGGCGGCTTGACCAACCTGGTCGACGTGTTCCTGTTGTTCGACGATACGGGTAGCTTCACCGCGAACAGCCCGATTGTGCGCGCGGCGTTTCCCGAGATCATCGCCAGCTTGCAGGCTGCGCTGCCGGGGGTCGATCTGGGCTTTGGCGTGGGGCGTTTCGAGGAATATGGCAGCTTCGCCTCGGAATTTGCTACGGGGCGCCCGTTCGTGTTGAACCACCCCATTGTGGCTTCATCGACGCCGAGTTTTTCCGCCTCGATCCAGGCGGCCTTGGATCGCGTGGCACCGGGTTTCGGGGGCGATACGCCTGAGACCTTGATCGAGGCGTTGTATCAAACGGTGACCGGGTTGGGCTTCGATGGCAACAACAATGGCACGGTTTCAGATAGCGGTGCCGCGGGGCTGGCCAGCACCCAGGTGAACCCTGGAATCAGTGGCGACGTTCCCGACTTCGCCTCGTACCTGGCCGACCCGGCGAACCTGGTGCTGGCGCCGGCGGGCAATTTGGGGGGCGCGGGTTTCCGACCCGGCGCGCTGCCGATTATTTTGGCCGCGACCGACACCGGATTTGCCTATCAGCCGATGGGGGAAACCTCGATTATCGGCACGGGCGGTTTGACGCTGCCGTTGGCGGCGCTGACGCAAGCCGCGCGACCCAGCACACCCTTTGGCGCGGGGGCGGGCATACAACAGACCATCACCGGGCTGAACGCGTTGGGCGCGCTGGTGATCGGGTTGGGTACAAACGACGCGGCGACGGCCGACCCACGGCAAGATCTCGAAGCGATTGCCAAGCTAACCGGCGCCACGAACCAATCGCTGGCCAGCATTCCCAATGGCACGCTCGACCCGATCGATCCAGGCGACCCGCTGTATTTCAAGATTGGCACGGGTTTCGGTGGCACCGTGGCCAATGGCGTGGTGAACGCGATTCAGAACGCGGCCACGCACGTGGCGCTGGACATTACTGTGAAGGCTTCGGATCCGAGAGTTCACATTGTCAATCACACGGGCACGCGCACCGGTGTCGGCGCCGGCCAAACCGCGACGTTCGACATTGAATTTGTGGGCGATGGCCGGCCCCATCGGTTCGACTTGCAGTTTGTGCGGGCGGGTACCAATGTGGTGTTGGGATCGATTCCCGTCGTGATGGGCACACCGATTGTCGGCGACGGCTACGAGTACGAAGACCTGGACGATGGCGAACACGGCGAGGATGTGCATTTCGGCAATCATCGCCGGGGGCTGATCGGCGACGCCAATCAAGATGGGTCGGTGGGGGCGGCCGACTATGCTATTTGGGCCGCACAGTTTGGCCAGCGCGGCGTGGGGCTGTCGGCCGATTTCGACGGCAACGGCGAAGTCGGCACGGGGGATTATGCCCTGTGGGCGGCCAACTTCGGCCACTCGAGCGGGGCCGGCGGGGCGGCGAAGGCAGCCGCTGGAACCACGGCCGCAGTGGCCAATACTTCCCCCTCGACCGAGGTCCGTGCGGCGGATAGCGCACTGGCCACCCAAAGGCTCGTGGCCCGTACCTGGGCGGCCGCACAAGAGGCCCTGGCCGACGCTCCCCGCACCAAGGCCGTGGATGCCGTGTTGCGCCACTGGGGGCACCGGTCGCTGTTGCCGATCTGAATGGCACGCGTATCCGAACCCGAATGATTGCTGAGCCTTTTGCTCCGGAGCCGACGGTGTCGCGTCTGCTAGGTCAAACCGCAAGCGCCCAATACTCACGTATTCACCCATACGCCCTTTAGCACTAGCAAAGCCCGGTGGCACCCAACGCCTTGAGGTTTGGGCAAAACGTGTTTTCAATTCTTCAAAAACACAGGTTAGGCTATTCGTTGATTGACGACGCGGCAGGCCGTGCCGCACCCCACCCTTGGGTGCGCGCATGCCGTGCGGAAAAACGGGGGATGCGGCGCGCGAGTTGGCGCGTGGTGAAACGTGTTGTGAGGTCCACGCACCGTGCCTACACTCAACAGGGTTCTGTTCGTGTGGGGCGACAGACCGATCGCGAAATCGTGCTCGATGGTGAACGGCGGCGCCGCCGCGGACGCCGGATTCTCCCAGCGAGCGACGTGTCGCGGTGTCGAAGGCGTCGATGGTGCGACCTACCGGCTCTGAGCCGAAAGACGAGGTACCGGTTCCGTCCGATCGGTCGCTGCTGCGCCGGCTGCGCGCGGGCAGCGACGACGCGGCCACCCAGTTGTATCTGCGTTATGCACGTCGCCTCCAGGCGCTGGCGCGTGCCAACGCTTCTCGCGACCTGGCCGCCGTGTTCGATCCCGATGACGTGGTGCAGTCGGTCTTCCGAACGTTTTTCCGTCGCGCGGCCCAGGGCCACTACGACGTGCCGGATGGGGAAGATCTGTGGAAATTGCTGTTGGTGATGGGCTTGAACAAGATCCGCTCGGTGGGTGCTTTTCACCGTGCGGCGAAGCGCGACGTGCGTGCATTGGGCGGTAGCGACGCGTTGGCGATGGCCCTGGCGCGGTCCGACGACAGCGACGAATCGTCGCTCGTGTTGTTGCGGATGGTCATTGACGAGGTTCTCGAGGGCCTGACCCCCGTGCATAGACAAATCCTCAACATGCGCATCGAGGGTCACGAAGTCGCCGCGATTGCCGAGCAGGTCGGCCGCTCGAAACGATCGGTCGAGCGGATTCTGCAAGGAGTGCTCAAGTCGCTGTCTGAATCTCTCCGCGAGTCGGAATAGCATGCACGTGGGCGAACCCAGCTACCATTGGCTCGACATCGACGGATTTGTCGAGCGGTTCGAGGCTGCCTGGGCGCTCGAGTCGTCGGCCGAGATGGATCTCTTTCTGCCCCTGCCTGGGCATCCGCACTATCGCGAGGTGGTGGTCGAACTGGCCCGGGTCGATGTCGAGATTCGCCAACAGCGCGGATGTGCGCGCGACGTGGAATGGTATCGCGACCATTTTCCTGACTGCTTCGACAATCACGGCGCGCTGGCACAGTTGTCCTGGGAAGATTTCCGCGCGCGCCGCCAGCAGGGAGAGCACGTCGGCGCGGAGGAATATGCGCGCCGACTGGGTATTGACACCAGCGACTGGCCTGCCGACGAAGCGTGCGCCATCCGGTTGCCTGGGGCGCAGGCCGAGACGGTACAACCCGACGGTGCGCGCTGGCGGGGCGCAGGCGCTGCGTTCCCGATGGCTGGCACGACGCTGTTGGGGTTTCACTTGTTGCGCGAGCTGGGGCGCGGAGCGTTCAGCCGAGTGTTTCTGGCCCGCCAGGGCGATCTGGCAAATCGGCTGGTCGTACTCAAGTTCTCGACCGAGTCGTTGGCCGAAGCCGACAAACTTGCGCAGCTACAGCATGCGCACATCGTGCCGATTTATTCGGTACACGAAGTCGATGGCCTGACCGTTTGTTGCATGCCCTATTTCGGGACGACCACGTTGGCCGATCTGGCGGCGCGGGCCCGCGCGACGGCTGGTCCATCGCACCACAACCGATCGGTCATCGAAACCTTGGTGGCCGCGATCGACACCACGTGCCGCGCCGAACTACCGCGCAGCGAACCCGGCAGCGAT
>CAYSXM010000498.1:0-4204 GCA_964434905.1 uncultured Pirellulales bacterium
ATACCTGGGGTGGGGTGGCAATCACCTCCGCGTTCCACGAATTGGCAGGAGGACCGGTTCAAACACCTTGGCGCGAAACGCGATCTGCCGCAAAGGGAGCCCCGAGGGTCGTCGACAACGACGGAACTCTCGGACTCGACGTCCGCAAAAAAACGCGGACAAGACCGATGTAATGGTCATCGCGTTTCCGCGGTAGGCGCTACTTCCCAACCAAATGCATGGTGCTTGCTGTTCCGCAATCCGATGGGGGGTCAGTTCGCTTGGATCGCCAGGTATGACAAGCGCTTATCCCGCGCGATGGCGCCAGCGATGGCGCGATGCCACTCGGGCGTTGGGTGCGGGTCGTTTTCGAAAAAGCGGTCACTTGCACCTCGAAGGTCCAGGATCTCGACCCCGTTCGCGGCGACGGCGGTGATAACCGGGTCCGGGTCCGGACCGGAAAACGCGGCGTTGAAGACCAACAAAATGAAGGGGACGGATCTTCGAGCGCACGCTTCCCGCATGGCCATGATGAGGGCAATGGAGATGTCGACCTCCTTTTTCTCCAGTTCCGGTGAATCCGCCAAGAGCGGCAAATCCTTCGGGTCGTGGCTTCCATGGAAGCGAAGCTCGGCGCCTTCAAGCTCGAAGTACTGCGTCTTGATGCCGCTAAGGCCCGCGTGCCACGTTTTCCGGAGATAATTCCGCTTCGCGTGAATGAAGCTGTAACCATAAAAGACGATCGCCGGAAGGCGCGGTCCATCGAGGGTTTCCCGCAAGACGACGAGCGCCTGCGTTGTGCCCCAGCCGGCAATCCCACGATTTCGGATCGAGTAATCGGGCCAGTGGTGGGCGAGAATCGCGGGGTAGGTTTCGTGGTCCTCGACCCCGAGTCCGAACGTGAAGGAGCATCCCAGAAACACAATGTCTCGCTCGCTATTCGTGGCGGAGGGAGTCTTGCGCCATCCCGCCTCATCGAACGAGTAGGCGACACAATAGTCGGGGACCTTGGCATGCAAGGCTTGAGTTTCGGGCTTGCAACGCCAGCCGAAGCGTTCGTCCCAGTATGAGCGGGAATCGAAGAAGTCGCCGGCTCGCGGCCGAAGAAAAAGGCAACTTAATAGCAACAAGGCGAGCGCGGCAAGGGAGGCAACCGCCAAGACTCGTACCGCCCTGCCACCCCAAAACGGCAAAGCGAAGCCAAGACAAAGAGAGGCCAAGGCGACCAGCGCCAGCGCATCTCTCGGTCCAGGCCGGACCGGCAAACCAACCAAAAAATGCTGACGCTGGCTCACGAGAAGAATCACCGCCGCTGCGGCCGCGATGACTAGCAGGGCCAAAGAGACTCGCGCCGGTTTTGCACGCTCGCCGCTTGTTTCGGTCATGCCCTTGCTCGGCTTCCCTTACGTGCATCGCCGTGTCCGTGCGGCGGGGTCGATTGACTTTACCACATGCAATCCAAGCGCGAACTCGTCGATGGGAACTCCATCGCGGTCGGTCGTCCGTTCGACCGCGAATTCAACCTTGAGAATCAATGGCAATGAATTCCAGAAACTCTTCGATTTCTTTTCTTGTTACTCGCCCGCTCAATCGTTGGGCGCCGAGCCGGGCCCAGCCGTCCTGCTCGGTCGGTTTCCGTTCGCCCAGGCAGCCCACCACCCGCTGTCGCGAGCCGGGGGCCGTGCGATACGATGCGACCAGCGCCCCGTCGGTGCGCGACTTGCCGTTCTTGCGCCGTTCACATGGCCGGAGAAGCATGCGAGCACTCCTTCGCTCGAGGCGCTCGCAGCATCGCACCGAAATCGAGAATTTCAAGACGCAAGGATTTCAGAACGCAAGATCTTCACCACACGCCACATCGCCGCCAGCCCGCACTCCACCACCCGACTTGCGTGCGTTCGCAGGCCGAAAAAAGTGCACGTTGGAGCGCAGCAGCGTAACGGGGGTTAATCCCACCACCATTGGCCGTCGGCCAATTCGATCTTGACCGCGTCGCGAGACTTGGCCAGCGCGCCCCCTTCGTCGGCCAGCACCCGGGCTGGGTCGAGCGCCAACTCGGCCTGCACGTTTACGCCGCCGCCGAGCGGAGTCATCAGCCGGGGTCCCTTCCACACGGCGGTGACCACGGTTTCCACCTGCACCGGCGTGGTCTGGGTTTCCACGGCAAACCGGGTTTCGTCGGTCAACACCGCCGGAGTCCACTCGGCCTGTGCGTACAACCCTTCGTGCTGCAGATAGGCCGCCGCGATGGTCATGTCGATCAGATTTCGCAACTGCGCGTAGACGGGTTCCTTGTCGGCCAGTGCCGGATACTTGCGAGTGAATTCGGCCACGAAGTGCTGGCTGGCCCGGTTGCCGCGTGCCGCTTTTCGACGCTGACCCTCGCCGGTGACTACCTCGTCCTCGCCGATCAGCTTCACCCCTTCGCCGACCAATTCCATCGCCAGCCCGTCGTCGCTCATCTTGACGCAGTCATAGTCGGGGGTGAAATACCAGCGTTGCAGCGAATTGCGCCCCACCTCCGCAGGGTTGGCCTTGTCGACATAGCTGGCCAGCCGCACCGGGGGGCGCTCCAGACCGATGCCAATCAGTTTCATGCGGTAGTCGGCTTCGACCAGCACCTGGGCAAAATGCGTGCGCGGCGAAACGCCCAAAATGCGCACCTGCTGCAAGCCCAGGTTGCTACGCAGACCTTCGACGATGAAATCCGCGTCGTTCGGCCCGACCGTGGCGCCCACGTTGGCCAAAAAACCTTGCATGCGGGCCAAGCCCTCGGGCGTGGGGTCGATCGAACAACCGATGACCGGCCCGTCTTGCCCGCTGGCTGGATAGGCACGCATGGCGACCGCCAGGTCGGCGAGTTCGAGCACGGGGCGACCCGAGTACAAGCCGCGATGACGGCCCGCCAGATCTTCCATCCAGCCTTCAGCCGGACCGGCCAGCACCACATCGTGCGTGTCAGGGTAATAGAACACATATTTCAGCCGGGTCAGACCCGCCAGGTGCAGCATTTCGGCGGTGGGCGGCGCGTCGTTGTCCAGCAGCTTGGCCAGCGCGCGCTCCAAGCGGTTGAGCGAAATCTTGCGCAGCTTCGAAGGTTCAGCCACCTGCGGACCCAACGTCGACCGCGCGGCAGCGATGCGCTGTTGCGTTAATTCACCTGTGGGATCGGTGAAGATCTGCTTGTGCAACACACCGTCGGCATCGATCACGATACCGGCTGGCGACTGCGTGGCGATTTGCGCGCGGGCCGACGACGGTCCCCAGGCCCAGGCCAGTGCCAAACATGCCAATACACCAGCGCGAACCACGCCATCACGACAACACATGCGGGGCGACCTCCCCTGCGAAGGAAAGACAAGTGACCGATGCGCCCCCACCGTGGCCGACCCTGGAACAGGGTTTGCGCGCGGTGGGAGCGGCTTTGATGACCGACAAAATTTGACTGCCACTGGAAATCCAAACTCGACTTCCAAGGCAGTTCTGCGCCGCGATCCCCTGGGGAGAGCGCAACCTGGCACCTGCCTGCGCCCGGTGGTGGCAGCCCCAGGGGGGCCGCAAACACCCGCGCGGAACGAGACAGCGCCAATAATCGATGGTAATTGGGCAACCTGCGCAAGGCAAGAAAGCCAGTCAAGAATTGCCGATCGCCAGCCCGGCCACGCACGACGCAACGCAACACAGGTCCGCAGTGCGTAAACCACTACTGTAAAACAAGATAAACAGTAAGCTCAGGCCAGCCAGCGAGTTGCCTGATCGACCACATAGCGATCGGTCATGCCGGCCAGATACTCGCCGGCTGCTCGGCGTTGACCTGCTTTCAGGGCCCGAGCCTGGAATTTTGCCGTGAGCCGTTCGGGCAGCTCGACATACATGGCGAAGAGCGCGCGCACTTGGGCCTGGGCCTGGTTGCGCATCGCCAGCACGGTGGGGTGCCGGTAAACGCGTTCGTACAAGAAGCGTTCGAGTTGCAGTTTGCCGGCCGCCAATTCCGGGCTGGCCGAGACCACCGGGCCTGCCCGACGTGCGTCTTCAGGCGAGTCAACGCCCCGCGCTTCGAGTGCCCTGGTGGTGTGTTCGACCAAATCGGCCGTTTGCCAGGTAGTCAGTTCCCACAGAACTGCCTTGCGCAGCGCCGCGGCATCGAGTAGCGTCCATCGCGATTGCGCGCGCCGGGCCGCATCGCGCCACAGAGACTGTTCGAGCAACTCGCCCAATTCCACCA
>CAYSXM010000499.1:0-4204 GCA_964434905.1 uncultured Pirellulales bacterium
CGTCGTGGCATTTTTCAACCTTGCCAAGTGCGGAGCACAGCACCGCGCAGCTCGCAAATTAACGACTTACGTCGCGATTTTGCCATCGCATCCCTGCGATGACCTAGCACGTCGAATTCTAAAACGGGCTGCTAACACGGTTCCGAATCAGCGAATCGCGGAGGCACTTCCGACCGCGCCGGCAGCCGCACCTGGGTTCTGCCGCAAGGCGCAAGCCATTACCGCTTTAAATGTTACGCAATTGGGTGGCCAACATCAACGAAGCTTGTTTGGCGCCCCAGTATCCGGCCGAAATGGTGCGGGAACTCGCGTTCCGCGAAGGAGCCAAAGCGCGGGATAATTCGAGCCCCAGGGTCACGTCGAACGGTTAGTGATTGCGTCAGTTTCCGCAGGTGCGAAGGTACCGGAGAGGTGGAATCAGCTCCTGTTAGATTGCGCACCGCCCCCAGCGGCGCCTCGGAGTGCCGTGGCGCTTGGTCAAAAATGCCTCGATATTGGCCGGTTGTGCGAAGTAAGTCGCAGTTTCTCCCGGGATTTTCGCAATTTCAGCTTGCAATTTCTCGCTAGATCAGTCTAATCATCGCCGTTCGCCTGACGGACAGACGGTATTTCTCGATCATTTTGCAGGGAGGACCCTCGAATCATGGCCAAAGCTCAAGCAGCATCTGCCGCCAAAAAGGCACCCACCAAGACCGACATCCTGAATGCCATTGCGGCCGCTACCGACCTGAACCGCAAGCAGGTCAACGCGGTGGTCGACGCCTTGCAGGCCGAAATCAAGAAGGCGCTCGGCAGCCGAGGAGCCGGTGTATTTGCCATTCCGGGTTTGGTAAAGATCGAACGCAAGCGCATTCCGGCGCGTCCCGCCAAGAAGGGTGTCCCAAATCCCTTCAAGCCGGGTGAAGTGATGGATGTCGCCGCACGACCCGCGCAGAACAAGGTCAAGGTTCGCGCACTGAAGAGCCTGAAGGACATGGTAAAGTAGCTCCGGTGTAACGGGCGTGCCGCCAGGTCGGTGGACTGGCGGCAGGTCATTACTCGGTGTTACTTTCCGGTTCCACGCCAGTCGGCACAGCAGGAAAGTAATTGGAGCGGGTGGAGATTGCCACCTGCGGCCGTGCACCCCTGCGGCCTGCGGCCGTGCGGCCGTGAAGCCGGTGGCGTGCTGGTGCGCAGGTGTCGTCGGCGCAGCAAAAAATGAGCGCGGCCGAGTTGGATGGAATCTACTCGGCCGCGTTCTTTTTTCCCGGAGATGTATTTTGCGCTCACGCAGCGCGGATTTGCCTTGCGCTCACGCAGCGCAGTCTGGGGTGGCTATTTCTTGGCAAGCTGCGCGAGCGTGACTCGTGACAGATTTTTTTCGAACGTCTGGTTCGTACGTTTGGCAAGATCGTTGATTCGCCCAATGGCTCGTTTGTGTCGCGGGTGGACCGGGACTAGTCGGGTGGGTTGTTGCGGGCCTTCAACGGCTTGGACAATTTGTAGCAACGTGACGCGGCGTGCGTCACGGGCTAGTGCATAGCCCCCACCCGGGCCAGAGACTCCGGTCATGATGCCGGCGTCTACCAACCGGCGCAGCACGCGATATAGGAATCGTGGGGGGAACTTGCACCCTTTGGAAATTCTGGCGGCGGTTAGCGTGGTGCCGGGTTCACTTTCCAAAACGCGGAGCAACACGCCCACGGCATAGCTGACGCTCAAGGTGAGTTGCATTGCGGTTCCACTTCCACGGCAATGGTCCGCAGCCAGATAGCTGCACCAGCCTGGCCCTTCGACCGTTGTCACGCTCGCCAGGAAATCGACTGGCAAGGCCGGCTGATCTTCGCCGCTGACCAATCGCTTTGCAAGCTGCCGAGCGAAACTCAGTTCGGGCCCCCAGGCAAGTCGTGTGCGCCCCGTCTGGCCCCCCCGAAAACCGGTTTCGACGGGATCCCGGGCGCAGTCCGCGGAATGTCGCCAATTGCGGCCGGTGGCATCTTGCGACCGCCCCCTTCCGATGGCGACGCTTCGTTCCGCTTGCTTAACACGAGGCAGTCGTCTTGGCCGCCACAGCGCCGCGGAGACGGTCAACCATACGGGCGATAGGCTGTTCGAGCGAAAGGTTGCGAATCAGGTTGCCGGTACCGGCCGCTTGGCCGAATGGCTGGTGTGGCCGTCCAAGACGGCCCTTCTTCAAATCTTCACAATCTGTCGAGACAATGACCCGTCGTAGTCCCAGGGGCAAAAAATAGGCGTCTGCAGCCCCGCGAGGCAGGCCACTGGCCAGGGGCTTGCCGGGCGAGCAATACGCCAGTTCACGGGGCAAATCAGGAGTTCTCGACGTGCTACACAAACCGTGGTTCCAAGTCGTGCTGACCGGTGGCCTTTGCCTGGGAGCGGCGCCGAGTGTGGCTCAGGTGGCGCTCGACCCAGGTTTGCCTAAATACACGGTGGTTTCCGGCGTATCGGGTTCGATCAAAAGTGTCGGATCCGACACCATGAACAACCTGATGACGCTCTGGGCAGAGGGGTTTCGCCGCCTGTACCCCAACGTGCAGATCGAGATCGAGGGTAAGGGCTCGTCGACGGCCCCGCCAGCCTTGATCAGTGGCTCGGCCACATTTGGGCCCATGAGTCGGGAGATGAAAGACTCGGAAATCGAGGACTTTGAGAAACAGTTTGGTTACAAGCCCCTGGCGCTGCGAGCGTGCTTGGACATGCTGGCGGTCTATGTTCACAAAGACAACCCCCTGCCGGGCCTGACTCTGCCCCAGGTGGACGCGATTTTTTCGAGTACCCGCAAGGCAGGTTTCCCGCGTGAACTACGACTGTGGGGAGACCTGGGTCTCAAGGCCCCGTGGGCGGCGCGACCGATCAGCCTGTATGGCCGCAACGCTGCTTCGGGTACCTATGGCTATTTCAAGGAGCACGCCTTGGCCAAAGGCGATTTCAAGAACGGGGTTAAGGAACAGCCGGGCAGTTCGTCGGTTGTCCAAAGCATTGGGCGCGACCGCTTTGCAATGGGCTACAGCGGCATTGGATTCCGTACGCCGGATGTTCGCCCGCTGCCGTTGGCGCTGGTCGAGGGCGAGCCCATGGTGCCTGCCGAGCCGGAGCACGCGTACGATGGCAGCTACCCACTGTCCCGATTCTTGTTGGTCTATTTGAATGTTCGTCCGGGCGAACAACTCGATCCGCTGCGACGAGAATTTGTACGTTACTTGTTCAGCGACCAGGGCCAAGCGTCGGTCGTCAAGGATGGCTATTATCCGGCCAATGCCGAGCTGGCAGCCGCGGCACTGACCGCAGCCGGGTTGTAGTGCGGCACCACCGGCAGGCAGGCGGCTGACCCCTCGGCAATGCGTTGGCCGGCGATTGAAGCAGCGCGAGGAAGCGACCGCAGCATGAATTCGGCCCGTACAATCACCGGTCGGGGTCGTCGGTCGACTCGTCTTCGCGTGCGTGTGGCAGACCGGGTCGCCGGTTGGCTGATTCGCGTGGGTGGCGTCGGCACGCTGGTGGCAGTGCTCACGGTGCTGGTGTTCTTGCTGTGGGTAACCATTCCCCTGTTTCTACCCCCGCGCCTGACAATGCAGCCGGAAGTGTCGGCCGAGGGGCCGACTGACTCTGCCTGGCGCATCGGCGTCGATGAATACGGCGAAGCCGCCTGGCGATTTACGCCCGCCGGACTAGTGCCCTGGGATGTTGTTTCGGGCCGAGCTTTGCCGACCCAGGCGCCGTGGGCACCGGCGCTTCCCACGGCGTTATCTCCGCTACCGACCGACGGCCAGTGGGCGCTGGCAACCGACGATGGTGCGGTGCGACTGGCTCGATGGAGTTTCACGTCGCAATTGTTGGAAATGGTGGAGCAACCGCCCCAGGAGGCTTCGCAGCGGTTGGTTCGTGGCTCGCAGCTTATTTACCGCACCGCGTCGGGTGCCTGGCGTGGCCAACAACTGGATATCGAGCTGGACGAACCGTTGTTGCCCGCGGCGGGTTCGCCGGCAGAGCTGGTTGACCTGGCGACCACTCCGACGGGGCCTGTCGTGGCTCGCTTTACTCGCGACGGCCATCTGTGGGTGAGCCACGTTCGGCAAAAACGCAACCTGCTCACGGGTGCTACCACGCGCGAGTCGCGCGAGATTGAATTGCCCGTTGATACTGCGTCCGGGGCGCGGCCGAAGGGGCTGCTCTTGTTGGGTGACGGAGCAAGTTTGTGCGTGCT
>CAYSXM010000500.1:0-4204 GCA_964434905.1 uncultured Pirellulales bacterium
CCACTCGTTGAAATCGGCCGAACAGATCGACAACGCATAGCGCTCGACCAAGGCCGGAATGCGCATCGCCGATTTGCCGCCATAGCTCAGCCCATAGAATCCGATCCGCTCGCCATCGACCATCGGCAAGCTGGCCAGCCAATCGGTTATCTGCTGGTGCTGCGGCACGATGACTGAAAACAATGTCTTGCCCAGCGGGTTGGCCTTGCGCTGCAGCGTGCGGAATCGATCCTCGAACAGGTACAGATTCTGCGGCGCGAAGGTGATGAAACCGCGCTCGGCCAGTTTTGCCGCAAAGGCTTTGTAGTGCGCGAAACCGGCCCCACCAATCGTATCTTGCGGACGCCCTTCCAGTCCGTGCTGGCAGACCACCACGGGGCGCCGCTCGCCCGGATGAATGTCGCGCGGTACCAGCAGCAGGCCATAGGCGATCACCTCGGGAAACACGTCGAGGACCACCTCGTAGCCGAGCCATTTGTCCGTGGCGTAGGTCTGTCGCGTTCGCGGGCGCGGTGGCAGCAACGACTGGTCGAACGCGCCGATCACCTCGCGGCGGAACCGTTCACGGTGCGCCACCGTCGATGTCGCATAGGCCGGGGGCGATGTCGTCTGAAGCTGCTTCCAGAACGTGTTGTCGCGGACATACGGGCTTTCGACTAGCAATTGCTGGTTGTGGCGGTCGATTTCGGCAATCTGAGTCACCCGTCGCTCGGCACGCCAGCGGGCCACCGCCGGATCGGTGCTCTTGGGCGGCGTGGGCCGTGGCGCGGCGGGCGTGGTTGCCGCCGGTGCTGCCGCGCCGCTTGCCGCGGGTTGTACCGCGGAACCCTCGGGCGGCCACTGGGGGTTGAGTGCCGACAGGAACTTTTCGCGAGCCTGTGGCGATGGATAGTCGCGTGTCGCGTCGTCAGGTTCCACGAGCCATAGCCGCTCGGGCCCCGGCAAGCCCTGCACGCGACGTTTTGCCCGCCCGAACTCCGCCCTCACCGATTCGATGCGCGGTGACCGCAGTTCACTGGGCGCGCCGCCGTCGCCGGTCAGGTCCAGTTCCGGCCCGCGCACGGCGTCCACGATCAGCGTGCGTGGCGCGATCATCGCCGCTAGCTCCGCGTCGCCAAACTCGGTCAACAGCCCGAACACATTGCGGTCGATGGGCTGTCGCCAGATGCCGCCGCGGTTGTCGAAGTGGCCGGCCACCCAGCAGGCTTTCAAGCGAGGGTCGAGCGCGGCCGCGTACAGCGCGAGCAGGCCCCCCTCGCCCCAACCCGCCACGGCCACCGGATGTTCTCCGCCGTCCAGCAGATCGACCGCCGCCAGAATTTTCTGCACCTCGTAACCCGGCAACGTGCGTCCCAATACAAACGCGGGGCGCTGCAAGAACTCGCGCGCCGTGAGCAACGCGCCGCCGTCGCGGCCGGGTGCATGCCGCCGCTGGCGGCCCCGATCTATCAGATAGGGTACCAGCACCCGGCAACCCTGTTCGGCCAGCCGCAGCGCCCATTGGGCCCCTTCCGAGGCGTTCTCATTCATGCCGACAATGTCGCCCGGCAACTGGTCGCAATGTCCCAGCGCTATTACCGCCGCGCGGACCGGGGCGTCGTCCGGCGCGTCGCGCCGCGTCAACATCACGCCGTGGCCAAACACCTCGCCAAACGCCCGCCAGCGCACGAACCGTGCTCGAATCGCCGGGTTGACCGGCTGCGGAATCGGCAGCTCGTGTTCAAACAGGTCTTCGCCGTCAAAATCCAATCGGTAATAGGGCATCAAGTCGCCGCGTTTGTCTTCCGGCGCGTTCCAAAATTCTTGCAAGGGTCTCTGGTCGCGCATCCCCAACATCGCGCGAAGTCGCGCTCGCCCGGGTTCGAGCGCTGCCGCATAGGCGTCTGCCGAACGCGTGTCGCCCACCGGCAGTGCGTCGCGCCGCGCCGCGCTGGCAGCCAATTCAGCCAGCAGAAACCGATCGACTCCGGCTACCAGTTGCGAGGCCAGGTCGCCTTCCAGCGTCAATTGCTCAGTGCCAGGCAGCGCCGAGCCATCCCCCTGCCCCGGATCTGCCGGAACAGCGTCGGCCGCCGGCCAGGCTCTGCCCCGGGCGACGGGCCAGATCGTCGCGCTGCACAGAACGACGAGGAACCATCTGCGAAACATTCGGTTCATGGCGACTCGCTCCTCGACCTGTGGCCACGACAATTTGTGTGGCCCGCTCTAAACCCGAATTATTCATGTGCCTTCTGCTGCGGAAGCGAACGTGTCGCGTCTGCTGCGTCGAAACGCAATCGCCACGGACTCACGATTTCACCAATGCGCCGCGCGGGCCGATCACGGTTTTTCTTGCAGCCACAACACGTTCGATTCCTCGCGACGAAGTTCATGGGTAATCCGGGGCGAAACGCATCCAACGGTCCTCAGTTTACCCCCCTGCCCCGCCCGGCGTCACCTTGTCGCTTGTTGGGTACCATTGGCCCCCTGCCCTGTCGACCGATTACAATCCAATTTGAATCTGGCGTGTAATTCGCGGTCTTCGAGAACCCCCGGCCCTCGTCTGCCGACTTCTTGGAAAACTTTGTCAGGCGTCTGGGTTTGCCATGCCGACGACACCTTCGCACTACCCAGCCAGCGCGTTTAGCCGGCGCAGCCTGCTGCGCTGGGGCGGAGGTCTGGTGGCGATTGGATCGAATTGGCCCCGGCCCCGCCACGCAATGGCCGCGCCGGCAGGCGCCACCGCCCCACCGCAGGCCCCGCAACACGGCCGGGCCCCTGGCCTCGATGCCACCGCTGGCACCGCTAAATCGTGCATTTTGGTGTATCTGTTGGGGGGCCCTAGTCAGCTCGATTCGTTCGACTTGAAGCCCGACGCCCCGGCCGAAATCCGCGGCCCCTTCCGCCCCATTGCCACCAGCGTGCCTGGCATCGACATCTGCGAGCACCTGCCGCGGCTGGCTCGGTTGGCCGACCGCTATGCTCTGGTTCGTTCGGTAAGTCATCCGAATTCAAACCACACGCCGATGATTTATTACACGCTCACGGGGCATGCCACGGCGCAACCGGCTGTCGACAACGACGTGCGCCCACCCCAGCCCGACGATTTTCCTCATCTCGGCTCGGTCATCGCGCGGTTCACGTCGCGCCGCGGTACATTGCCTCCGTTTGTGGCAATTCCCGAACTGGCCATCCGTTCCAGCATCGAGGGCCAGTACAAGCGTGCGCGGTCACCACTGCGCGGAGGCAGTGCCGGGTTTCTGGGGGCGGAATTCGACCCGTTGTGCGTGCCCGGCACGCCTGGCACCCGCGAGGCCATTCCCGCGCTGGTGCCGCCCGACGATGTCTCGCTCGATCGTTTGGCGGCCCGTGCCACGCTGCTCGATCTGCTCGAACGCGGTCGCCCGGGCCTGGTGCGGGGGGCCGATTTCCAGGCCCTGCGCCAACAGGCCCTGTGGCTAACTGGCTCGTCGGCGGCCGCGGGTACGCGCCCCTTTTCGCTCGACGACGAACCGGCCAGCCTGCGCGAGCGCTATGGCCAGAATCGGTTTGGCGAGTCGCTGTTGCTGGCCCGACGTCTGACCGAGGCCGGTGTCGCCTGCGTCACGATTCATTTCAACGAAATGACGCGGTGCGACGGCTGGGATACCCACAGCAAGAATTTTGACGCGTTGGAAACGGAACTGCTGCCGCTGTTGGACCAGGGGTTGTCGGCGTTGCTCGACGACCTGCACGCACGCGGCAGGTTGAGCGAAACGCTTGTCGTTTGCCAGGGCGAGTTTGGTCGCACCCCCAAGATCAATGCCGACGCCGGACGCGACCATTGGGGGCCCTGCTCGACCACGTTCCTGGCCGGTGGTCCCATTCAAGGCGGCCAGGTGTGGGGTCGGTCCGATCGCCAGGCAGCCTTTCCCCTGGCCGACCGCGTCGATCCGGTCGATCTGCATGCCACGATCCACCACGCGCTCGGCCTACCCCGCGAATCGGGGCTGGTCGACGCGCTGGGTCGGCCCTTCCAACTCAGCGAAGGACGCGTATTGGCCGGCCTGTTTTGAAGTCGAGAAAGCCGTGAATGCGAGCCTTGGCCGACTTCGGCGTGGCGGGCCGCGGGTGGCTGTCGCGCGGGCCGGGCTAAGCGGTTCGCCGATACGACTCGACGAACAGCAACCCCAGAACCAGATCGATTGCCGCCATGACGGCCATCGATGCCGGACAGCGCCCCAGC
>CAYSXM010000501.1:0-4202 GCA_964434905.1 uncultured Pirellulales bacterium
TGAAGGTGGGAACCAGTAACACCGGCCGCGTGCCCCGAGAGACCGAGCCCCTTGGGGGTCGGTGGGCAGGTTGGCCGGGCTGCTTGTAGCAACTGAACATTTTTTTGTGGAGGTATTTGCCATGACGTCGAAGGATGAAGTCTTCGAGAAGATTCGCACGGCCCTCGTCGACGCGTTGGGGGTCGACGAGGACGAAGTCAGCCCCGAAGCCACGCTATCGGGCGATTTGGGGGCCGAATCGATCGACTTCCTGGACATCGTGTTCCGGTTGGAAAAAGCGTTTGAAATCAAGATCCCTCGCGACGAGCTCTTTCCCCAGGCTTTGTTGACCGACGCCAAGTACGTGGCCGACGGCAAATTCACGCCGGTCGGACTGGAAGAATTGCGAAAGAAAATGCCGTTTGCCGACATCAGCGATTTTGCGAAGAACCCCGTGGCCACCGAATTCGGCAATTTGTTCACCGTGCAAACGATTTGCAACTATGTCAGCACCAAGATCGGAGTGAATGCCTAGCCACCCGTGGGTGGTGCGCACAACAACAAGCAAGGCAGGAAACAGGAGCCGGGGCGCCCCGGCACCGCGACTGTCTCGCCTGCGCTGGCAACGGAAACCCGACATGCGTTGGATCTGGATCGATCGGTTCATCGAGTTTGAGAGCGGTCGCCGTGCGCGGGCGATCAAGAACGTGTCGTTGGCCGAAGAGCAGCTCCACGATCATTTTTATGGTTTTCCGGTCATGCCCAACTCCTTGATCCTCGAGGGTTTGGCGCAGACCGGGGGCATTTTGGTGGGCGAAACCAGCCAGTTCCAGGAAAAGGTGATCTTGGCCAAAGTGCCCAAGGCCATTTTTCACGCGGCCGCCTTGCCGGGTGACACGTTGACTTACACGGCCACGATCGACGCCTTGCACGCCGATGGCGCCACCGTGCTTTGCACCAGCCAGGTGGGCGAGAAGTTACAGGCCGAGGCGGAAATCATGTTCGTGCATCTAGACGATGGAAAGCACGCCAGCAATTTGTTCGAACCCAAGAACTTTGTGTTCACCCTAAAACTGTTGGGGGTTTTCGACGTCGGACGCTCGGCAGAGGGTCAAGCATTGGCAGCCCCGCCGGGGCTGACAGCCATGCGGGCACGAGGTGACTTGAACTAGCGGCACCGTCGGCCAAGCCGCGATAGCCTCCTTGATCTAGCCAAAATGGCGGAGGAACCCCAGCATGCGTCGCCGAGTAGTCGTAACAGGCATGGGATGGGTTACTCCCCTGGGTAGTGACCTCGACACCGTCTGGCAGCGCGTGCTAGCGGGCGAGTCGGGCATTGGGTACACCACGCTGTTCGACGCTCGAGAATTCCCCACGCGCATTTCGGCCGAAGTGCGCGATTGGAGCGTGGCGGAAGTCGGAGAAGACCCGCAACGCTGGGCACACCAAGGCCGGCACACGCGATTTGCGATTGGGGCGGCCAAAAAGGCCTATGCCGCAGCGGGGTTGGCCGATGTGTCGCTAGACCCCACCCGGTTCGGTGTGTACCTGGGTAGTGGTGAAGGTCAGCAAGATTTCGATCGTTTCACGAAGATGATGACCAGCGCGCTCGATGGCCCCCAGTTTGATGTGGCCAAGTTTACGCGTACGGGCCTGGAACTGCTCGACCCCAACTCGGAATTGGAACAAGAACCCAATATGCCAGCCGGACATTTGGCAGGGCTGTTCAACGCACAAGGTCCCAATGTGAATTGCTTGACGGCGTGCGCAGCGAGTAGTCAGGCGATCGGCGAGGCGGCGGAAATGATTCGCCGCGGCGATGTCGATGTCATGTTGTCGGGTGGCACGCATAGCATGATTCACCCCTTTGGCGTGACGGGGTTCAACCTGTTGGGCGCGCTGAGCACACGGAACGACGAGCCGACCAAAGCATCTCGGCCGTTCGACCGGCAACGCGACGGCTTCGTGTTGGGAGAGGGCGCGTCGATGTTGATTTTGGAAGACCTCGAATTCGCGCGCCGCCGCGGCGCGACCATCTTGGGCGAGGTGGCCGGATATGGCAGCACGGCCGATGCTTTCCGCATTACCGACACCCACCCCGAGGGGCGCGGCGCCGCCAAGTGCTTGCAAATGGCGATCGCGGACGCCGGTTTGAACTTGTCCGACGTGCATTACATCAACGCGCACGGCACGAGCACCAACGTGAATGACAAGGTGGAGACCGTGGCCATCAAGCGGGTGTTCGGCGACGCAGCAATGCGCGTGCCGGTGTCGAGCACCAAGAGCATGATGGGGCATTTGATCGCCGCCGCCGGCGCCACGGAATTGATCGTGTGCTTGTTGGCGATACGCGACAACGTGCTGCCACCCACCATCAACTACGAAAACCCCGATCCAGATTGCGACTTGGACTACGTGCCCAACCAGGCACGCCCGGCGCGCTGCGACCATGCCGCCACGAACAGTTTCGGTTTCGGCGGCCAGAACATCACACTAGTCGCGTCACGATTTCGAGAGTAGGCCTGTACAATTCTTGAACCTTGTGCCGCGGAATTGCACGAACGCGCCTGCCGCGTCAGGCCAACTTCGCACCTGACACGCCTATTCAGCAAGTCGCCACGCGGGCCGATGGCAGTATTTCTGGCAGCCGCAAAGCCGGTTACTCCTTGCGACAAAGTTCCTGAAACGTTCGGGTGAAGCGCATCGCCACAACCAGGTCCTGGCCCGTCGATCTGCCGGATCCCCCACGCACTGTTAGTCGGGTCAGCAATCGCACCCCCAATCCCGCGGCGGCAAGGGCGACTTGACCGTGCATATTCTGTTCGTGCATCAGAATTATCCCGCGCAGTTTGGACACGTCGCGCGCCACCTGGTGCAGCAGCACGATTATCACTGCACATTTCTGAGCGAACGCCCGCCGGGCAACGATCACGGCGTTACGCGGTTGCAATATCAGGTGCGCGGCGGCGCGACAGCGCAAAATCACTATTGCAGCCGGAGCTTTGAGAACTACACCTGGCACACGCACGCCGTGTATGAGGCGCTGCGGTCGCAGCCCCAGGTCGTGCCGGACTTGATCGTTGGTCACAGCGGATTTGGCTCGACACTGTTCCTACGCGAGTTGTATGCGGCGCCGATCATCAATTATTTCGAGTACTACTATCACGCGCATCAGAGCGACATGGATTTTCGGCCCGAGTTTCCCACGGCCGAACAGGACGTGCTGCGGGCGTATTCCCGCAACGCCATGCTGTTGTTGGATCTGCAGTATTGCACGGCCGGTTACAGTCCCACGGGCTGGCAGCGGTCGCTGTTTCCTCAAGAGTATCAGCCCAAGCTGGAAACGATCTTCGACGGAGTGGATACCGCGCTGTGGCGCCCCCGCACGGCCGCCGAAATTGGCCCGCGCACGTTTGGAAATCTGCCGGTACCGCCGGGGGCCAAGGTGGTGACTTACGTCGCGCGAGGTTTCGAGTCGATGCGCGGATTCGACGTGTTCTTGAAAATTGCCAAACGCATCTACAGTGAGCGTTCCGACGTGGTGTTTGTGGTCGTAGGCAGCGATCGCGTTTGCTACGGGGGCGACCTGAAGCACATCCAAGCCAAGACGTTCTTGGAACATGCCTTGGCGCAAGATGACTATGACCACAGCCGGTTCTTGTTCACAGGGATGCTCCCCACCGAAGAACTGGCGAGGTTGCTGTCGATTTCGGATCTGCACCTGTACTTGACCGTGCCCTTTGTGCTGAGTTGGTCGTTGATGAACGCGTTGGCATCGGGGGTCACGGTGTTGGCCTCCGACACGCCCCCGGTGGCCGAGATGATCTCTGACGGTGAAAATGGACTGTTGCAAGGGTTTTTCGACGTGCAGGGTTTTGCCGAACGCGCACTGGCAGTGTTGGCCGATCCCGCCGCATATCGCCACTTGGGCGCGCACGCGCGCCAGATCGTGGAAGACCGCTATAGTCTTTCCGCGGTACTGCCAAGACTGACTGCATTTTATGAGCGCGTGGTGGCGGGTGGTGCCGGCCCAGCAACCGGATAGCATCGCGCTAGGTGGTCGATAAGGTTGCCACGGAGTGCAGCAAGAGGCAATGCTCTTGTGCCGTGAACCCGAATTATGCATGAGCCTAATACTGCCGTAGCCCAGTACTTTCGGATACCGGCGGGGGGCGGGGGTTACGCCGCTGATGCCGGGGCGTATTCGGCTTCGAACTGATTGG
>CAYSXM010000502.1:0-4198 GCA_964434905.1 uncultured Pirellulales bacterium
CAACCATCGGCAGCCTACCACATCGGCCGGCCTGCCGCAGCGCTATTTCCCCAAAAGTTCTGGCATTTATTGCCCGAGGGGGCTCTGCCATTTGTCGGCCCACGGGGGCCGTGTAGGCCGCGTGTAACACTAGGTCGCGCCGGTTTCCCGTTCGATGACCTAACAGTCGGGTAAAAGTGCCAGCGTGGCATCTTGCCATCGCATCCAGGCGGTGACCGAGGCCCGTCAAACTCTTCAACGGACCGCTAACCACCCCAAATTCAACCGCAACACTCGGTCAATCGCCTGCATATATCCCAACCTTCCCAATTTATCTGTATCCCAAATTGGTTGTATCAATTGCAGTCTGGAAACAAGATAGGACCACGCAGGGCCGGCGTAACCGGACAGGCTGGCAGTGCGACAACCCGACGGCAGGTGCAGGGCACTTCCGTCAGCCTAGCCCTAGCACGCGATCGCGCAGATGCGGCGCCGAACTGCTACGAGACAGCAGGCCGGGTCTAGGAACATCGCGCTGCACCACTTAGCAGGCGGGATAAATTGGATGCTACGACCGAACAGGGCACTGCTGGCAATTGGCGTGTGGTTCGCCGCCGGGTGGACCCTGGCCGCCGATGCGCCGGTAGTGTGGGACGCCGCGCGCTTCGATCGCGACATTGCCCCGCTCTTGGCGCGGCATTGTCTGGAATGCCACAACCCTTCGGACAACGAGGGCCGGCTCGATCTGACGAACCGCGCCACGGCGCTGGCCGGCGGCGAAAGCGGCGCGGCGCTCGTGCCTGGCGATCTGGTCACAGGCTTGTTGTGGCAGCGCGTCGAGGCGGGCGAGATGCCACCGGCTGGCAAGCTCGCGGCCGACGAACAGCAAACGCTGCGTCATTGGATCGAGGCCGGCGCACCCTGGGGCAGCGACCCCATCGATCGGTTTCGCTATACCACCGATCGCCGCGCGGGCTACGATTGGTGGTCGCTCTCGCCGGTTCGTCGACCAGAGCCTCCGGCGGTGGCCGATAGCGCCTGGCCCACCAACTCGATCGACTGTTTCGTGCTCTCGCAACTCGAGCAGCACGGGCTGGCGCCTTCCGAGCCGGCCACGCGGCTGGTGCTGATAAGGCGGCTCTACTTTGATCTGATAGGTTTGCCGCCTGCGCCTGAAGAAGTAGCCAGGTTCCTGGCAGACCCCGACCCGCTGGCTTACGACAATCTGGTGGAACAGCTTCTGGCTTCTCCTCACTATGGCGAGCGCTGGGCGCGGCACTGGCTCGACGTAGTTCGCTTTGCGGAAACCAATGGCTTCGAATACGACGAACCGCGGCCACATGCCTGGCCCTATCGCGACTGGGTCATCGATGCCTTGAACGCCGACATGCCCTACGACGAGTTTTGTCGGCAGCAACTGGCGGGCGACGTATTGTACCCAGACGACACCGCAGGGCTGGCCGCGGTGGGTTTCTTGGCGGCTGGCCCGCGCGACACCCCGGGCCAGAACCAGCAAAGCGCCGCGATGCGCGCGGTAGTGCGGCAAGACGAGCTCGAGGACCTGGTCGGCACGTCGGCCCAAGCGTTTCTGGGGCTCACACTGCACTGTGCTCGCTGCCACGACCACAAGTTCGATCCGCTGCGGCAAACAGACTATTTTGGGTTCGTGGCGGCTTTTTCGGGGGTGCAGCAGGGCGAGCGCGAAATGTCCACGCCGGCCCAGCGCGCGGCACGCGAGAACGCTCGACTTGCGGCGCGCGACGACGCACGCCGATTGACGACAGAGATCGAGGCGATCGACGCTCCGGCGCGGCAGCGCTTGTTGGCCCGGCGGGGTGTTGCGGGTCGCCCGGGGCCAGCCCCCATGGCGGTGGCCACCTGGGATTTTGACGCCCTGCACGACACCAGTGGCGAGCTATCGTTCGGCACCCAGGGTGGCGCGACGCTGGCCGATGGCGCGTTACGGCTCGACGGTCGTGCGGCCTATGCGGTCTCGAAGCCGCTGCCCTATGCGTTGGGGCCCAAGACCCTGCAGGCTTGGGTGCAGTTGGCAGATCTGCAGCAGCAGGGGGGCGGCGCGATGAGCGTGGAAACGCCCGATGGCCAAGTGTTCGACGCGATGGTGTTTGGTGAGCAGGAGGCCGGTCAGTGGAGCGCCGGGAGCAATGATTTCGTGCGGACCAAGAGTTTTCAGGGGTCGCCGGAAACCGTGGCCGCCGAGCGTCCCGTGCGAATCACGCTGTGCTACGACGCCGATGGCACCATCCGCGCTTATCGCGACGGCGAGCCCTATGGCGCGCCTTATCTCAGTAGCGGTTTGAATTCGTTCGCGGCGGGCCAATCGCGGGTTCTCTTTGGACTACGGCACTCGCCGGCTGGGGGCAATCGACTGTTGGCAGGCGCCATCTGGCGAGCACAGCTATTTGATCACGCGCTTTCGGCCGAAGAGGTTGCCGCGGCAGGCGACGAGATTCCCACGAGCGAGATCGTGCGGGAACTGCCTGCCGCCGAATCGGAGCGCCGTACGCAGCTTGTCGAGCAACTGGCCACGGCGCGTCGGGCGCTGTCGCCCACGCCAGTTCCGGTGGTCTATACGTGTGTGCCGCGTGAACCCGAGGTGACGCACTTGTTGCAGCGGGGCGACACCCGGCTGCCGGCAGAGGTTGTCGCGCCGCGCGGCATCGACTCGGTGGCGCCGGGCAGCGACTGGAACCTGGCTGCCGCCGCGCCCGAGGCGGCCCGCCGCGTGGCCTTAGCCCGGTGGACTACCCAGCGCGAAAATCCACTGTTCGCGCGGGTGATTGTCAACCGTCTCTGGCATCATCACTTTGGCGTGGGGTTAGTTGACACACCAAACGATTTTGGCTTCAACGGTAGCCGCCCCTCGCATCCCGAGCTGCTCGATTGGCTGGCCGCCGAGCTGGTCGACAACGGCTATCGCTTGAAATCGCTGCATCGCCTGTTGGTCCAGAGCGCTACCTATCGTCAGGGATCGGTCGCGCGGGCCGATGCGGTCGAGGCCGATCGAGGCAACCGGCTGCTGTGGCGCCGCACCCCCCAGCGGCTAGAGGCCGAAGCGCTGCGCGACGCGATCTTGGCCATTGCCGGCCGATTGCAGGATGCGGGCGACGGGCCAGGTTTTGAAGACTATCTGGCCCAACAGCGTGCGGGCACATGGAGTTATCTACCTCGCGATTTGTCCGGGCCCGAGGTCGAACGCCGCACGATTTACCGCCGCACGACGCGTGGCGGCCGTGGTGGCTTGCTCGATGCGTTCGACTGTCCCGACCCCTCGACCACCACGCCGCGCCGCGCGGTGACCACCACACCGCTGCAAGCGCTGGCGCTACTGAACAACGCCTTTGTGCTACGCATGAGCGAAGCGTTGGCCGAACGGGTGACACACGACGTGGGTGCCGCGGCCACGGCCCAGGTTGGCAGGGCGTTCCAACTGGCATATGGGCGGGCGCCGCGCCCAGACGAGCAAGCCTTGGCCCTGCGACTGGTAGACCAACAGGGGCTGGCGACGTTGGCCCGAGTGCTGTTCAACAGCAACGAGTTTCTACATGTCGACTAATCAACCCATGCACGACCGTCGCGAGTTCCTGTCGTTTGCGCAACAGGGGCTGGGCAGCGTGGCACTGGCCACGTTGCTGGCTGGCGAGCCGCGCGCGGCACGGGGAGCAGTGCCGGGCGAAGCCAGCGATCTGCCACCGCATCACGCGCCGCGCGCGCGTCGCGTGATCCACATCTGCTTGTGTGGCGCGCTCAGTCATCTCGATTCGTTCGACCATAAGCCGCTGTTGGCCAGGCTGCACGGCCAGCCGCTGCCCGGCGACGAAAAGCCCGACGTGTTTTTTGGCCAAATCGGCCTGCTGCGCCAACCCGACTGGCAGTTCCAGCAGCGCGGCAGCAGCGGCTTGTGGATATCCGACCTGTTTCCCCACCTGGCCGAATCGGCCGATGAGCTGACGCTGATACATTCCATGGTTGCCGAGACCTCGAACCACACCCCCGCCACGTTTCAAGAGAACACCGGTTTCCGGCTGAATGGGTTTCCCACCCTGGGCGCCTGGTTGTCGCACGGACTGGGCAACGAGAGCGACGACTTGCCGGCCTATGTGGTGATACCTGATGTGCGTGGATATCCGGCTGGCGGAACCATCAACTGGTCGAATGGTTTTCTGCCCGCGCGTCATCAGGGCGTTACGCTGCGCGG
>CAYSXM010000503.1:0-4190 GCA_964434905.1 uncultured Pirellulales bacterium
ATCGACATGCCACCTGGCACGGGAGATATTGCCCTGACGCTGTCGCAGTTACTTCCCCTGACCGGCGCGGTCGTCGTCTGCACGCCGCAAGACGTGGCCTTGCTCGACGCGGTGAAGGCTATCGCCATGTTCCGCAAGGTGAACATTCCGGTGCTGGGCATGGTGGAGAACATGAGTTACTTCATCAGCCCCGATTCGGGACAGCGATACGATATTTTTGGCAGCGGCGGTGCCCAGCGGCGGGCCGGCGAGTTGGAAGTGCCGTTCTTGGGCGAGGTGCCGATCCAGATCGGCATTCGCGTGGCCGGCGACGAAGGGCGACTCGATGCGCTGTACGATGCCGAAGGCTCAGGGACTTATTTCGAGGCCATTTGCCGCAAACTAGTGCGCAACCTGGCCGCCGCGCGCCGCCAAAGCCCGCCCTTGCCCACGCTGTCGGTGCTGTAGCCCGGATGATTCATGCGTAAGCATCTCTAGCGAACGGCACTGGGCAGGTGCGGCCCCGGCGGTGCTTGGAAGCGGGCGCAACTCGAGAGACCCCTGGGCGATGAAATCTTGTACCGCGCTTTTGGCCGAGGTGCGTGCCTGCACGCTTTGTCAGGCGCACCTGCCGCTTGCGCCACGGCCCATCTTGCAACTGCACCCCCAGGCGCGGGTGCTGATCGCCGGCCAGGCCCCCGGCCAGAAGGCCCATGCGCAGGGCGTGCCGTTCGACGACGTCAGTGGCGACCGGCTGCGCGCGTGGCTGGGGGTTTCGCGCGAGGACTTCTACAATCCGCGGAAGTTCGCGCTGTTGCCGATGGGCTTTTGCTTCCCTGGCTCCGGCTCGTCGGGCGATCTGCCGCCGCGGCCCGAGTGCGCCCCCCAGTGGCGACAACCGCTGTTAGACCAACTGCGCGCATTGAAGATGACCTTGGTGTTGGGCCAATACGCACAGGCTTATCACTTCGACCAGCGCGGCGCGTCGCTGACGGCGCTGGTGCAATCGTGGAAGACCTATTGGCCGCGTTTGGTTCCGCTGCCGCATCCGAGCCCACGCAATATTATGTGGCTGAAGCGCAACCCATGGTTCGAGCGCGAGCTGCTGCCGGCGCTGCGGAAGCGCGTGGCCACCGTGCTGGGGAAGAAATAGGCAAGCGTCCCCATTGGGCATGCTGTTGAAAAATTCGACGGGCTGCTTGGGGCTTCGCGCAAGTTGCGCTGCTTGGACCATGAGGTGAGGATTTAGGAGTGCGCTTTTTGGGGGCAAGTCTGCACTGCGTTTGGCCGGATTCGGTCAACACTACGGAAGTCAACGCAAAGCCGCAAAGGCGCACGGGCGCAACGCAGAGAGAGGAAAGCAGAACCTGAATTCCTTGGCGCCTTGGCGTTGCATTCTTCAACTGGCCGGATGGGGCGACGCGACGGAAGTCAACGCAAAGGCAACCACACCTTTGTGCATGCGAATCTGGTGGGCCAGAAAATGATGGGCCACGCGCTCAAACACCACGAAAACCGGACGGTTATCCAACACCCAGGCGAGCAGGACGGTGTAGTAGGTCTCTACTCAAGTGACGATCCTGCGGAGTCTACCTAGAGCTTCCACATTGAGAATGCAACCACGGAGCACTGGCAGAGCCAGTGGCACCCAGAGAAAGCCAGTGGCACCCAGAGAAAGCCAGTGGCACCCAGAGAAAGCCAGTGGCACCCAGAGAAAGTCAGTGGCACCCAGATCGGCTGGTTCGATGGCACAAGTTGATGGTGAATGAAGAAGGTAGGTCTCGTCGGGCTATGGCCTGGCCTACGAAACTGAATTCCTCCGTGGTTAATGTCGTGGTGAATGATGCAAGCAAGTCAGACTGTGCGATTTCTAGCAACTAGCTTCGACACCCGACCGTGAGAGCACTGGCAAAGCCAGTGGCACCCAGCGACTAGCCAGTCCAAACAAGTTCGCTACACGCAATTTCCGTAACCCGCCGGCGAGACACAAAAAGATTTACAAGGCCTTCCTTGCGTCTTGGCGTCTTAGCCGCGTCAGGCCCAGGCGTTGCGGCAGTACCGTTCGCGGCCGCGGCAGGCTCCGCCCCGGTCTTCGCGGCCTGGCCAGACAGACGGGCGCCGGGCACAGCGACGTCGCCACCGCACTGGGGGGAGCGAAAGCGCTTTCCGGCCAGTTCCTGCTCAGCGTGAAGGGGAGGTCATCCACCCGTTCGGCGCGTGTTCTGTGCGGCGGCTTTCGGTGTCCCTGGAAGTGGGAAAAAAAGGGTGGCGGATGACGGGCGCGTTTGCGACTTCTCTATTTGTCGGTGAAGCCGGCTGGCGACTTGCCGCGCGTGGGAAAAACGCGGCGCGCATCGCTCTGCCGTGGGTGCCAATTGCCCCCGAATTTTTCATGAGCCTTCTGCTGTGGAATCGAACGTGTCGCGTCTGCCGCGTCGAACCGCAATCGGCCCTGACGCACGTATTCACCAATACGCCCCAGAACACTGGCAAAGCCAGTAGCACCCAGAACACTGGCAAAGCCAGTAGCCTCCGATCACGGTTTTCCTGGCAGCCACAACACCTTCGATTCCTCGCGACGAAGTTCCTGAATAATCCAGGTTGACAGTTACCGGGCGCGTCTGCCTGGTGCACCAACGATACTCAGCCCCCTTGTTCGAGGGAGTTTTTTGATGAGCCGCTCAGCATTGCGATGGTTTCCGCTGGCGTCGACGCGGCAGCCGCTGGGGCGGGCCAAGCGCCGCAGGCCCAGTGACCGGACCACGAGGTTGGCGCTGGAAAGCCTGGAAACGCGGCGGCTGTTGGCGGGCGACATTTTGGTCAAGGTGTCGGAAGACTCGAATTCCAACGGCATCGACGATCCGGGCGAGCACCGCCAGCCGGGCATTACCGTGTTCCTCGATACCAACAGCAATGGCGTGCTCAACCCCGGTGAGCCTTCCGCGGTAAGCGATGTGCGCGGCGAGGTGTTGTTCACGGGGCTTGCCGCGGGCGACTATCTGGTGCGCGAGGTGGTGCCGCCGCGATTCATTCCGACCTCGCCCACGGCGGTCAATGCCCGGGTGCGCGATGATCGGCAAGAGAACGTGGCCTTTCTATTATTCCATGAACAGATCGGCAGTCTCAGCGGCGCGGTGTGGAACGATCTGGACGACGACGGCATTCGCGATGTCGACCCCGGCAGCGGCGCGTTTACCGACCCGGCCTTGCCGGGCTGGACCGTGTTCTTGGATACCAACGGCGACGGCACGTTGACGCCGGGCGAATCGTCGCGCGTGACCGACGCCGGGGGGCAATACGAGTTCTTGAACTTGCAGGCCGGCACTTATACCGTGGTTGAGATTCTGCCGACCGGCTGGGAAGCCGCGCGGGGATTCAACGTCTCGGACACGGTCGGCGTGAACGCCGACCAGAACACCGTGGCGGATTTCGCCAACCTGTTCGTGCAATCGGTCACGGTGTCGGGCACGGTTTGGAGTGATCTCGACGGCAACGGCCTCCGCGCGGTCGATCCTGGCACCGGTGAGTTCACCGAGCCGGGCTTGCCGGATTGGCAGGTGTTTGTCGACGATAACCAAGATGATGTGCTCAGCCCGGGTGAGCTCGTGGCCACGACCGACGCCACGGGGGCCTATACGCTCGCAGGGCTGACCAAGGGTACGACCACGATTGCCGAAGTGGTTCAGCCCGACTTCTTTCCCACGGCGCCGGCTGCCGGGCAGCGCCGGCTGAACCTGTTGAATGGTCAAACGCTGGTAGGAGTCGATTTTGGCAATCGTCCGCGACAAGAAGCGACGATCAAGGGGACGGTCTTCGCCGACACGAGCCACGACGGCGTGCGTGATCCGGGCGAGTTGGGCTTGCCGGGCATTACCGTATTTCTCGACTTGAACAACAACGGCACGCGCGAGGCGAGCGAGCCGCAGACCACCACGTCGAACGATTTGTTTTTCACTCCCGCGGTCGATGAGCGCGGTGCGTATAGTTTCACCCACCTGGCCGCTGGAACCTATCACGTGCGGCAGGTGGTGCCCGATAATCTATCGGCCACGCCTGCCGAAGAGCGCGAGCACGTGGTGACGATCACGGGGATCGAGGTGCGGGCGGGGGTCGATTTCGCAGATGTGTATCGCCCCAACGAAATTCGCGGCATCAAGTTCGAGGATCAAGACGGCGACCACGTGTACGACGCGGGCGAACCGGGCCTTTCC
>CAYSXM010000504.1:0-2879 GCA_964434905.1 uncultured Pirellulales bacterium
ACATCTGGTACCTGCGCGATACCGACGGCGACCGCGTGGCAGATTTTCGGCAGATTGTCTTCACGGGCTTTGGCACTCAAAACGAGCAAGGTTCCGTCAACAACTTGCAGTGGGGTCTCGATGGCTGGATCTACGGTTGCGCGTCGATGAACGGTGGCGACATCCGCAGCGGTGAAGCGACCACCGGCGAGTCGATTTCCATCGACGGACACGACTTTCGCTTCGACCCCTGGCTGGCGCTTGCCGGAGATCGCTCTGCGGTCGCCTCGGTGCTACCGCTGGCGACGACCGCGGCAGGGGGCGCTTCCGCGTTCGAGACCATCGCAGGCCGAACACAATTCGGAATGGCGCAGGACGACTGGGGTCGACGATTCCTGTGTTCTCAGTCGCAACCCTGTGTGCAGGTGGTGTTGCCTTTGGAATATTTGAAACGGAACCCGACAGTCGGCATTGCCAGCGCGGTGCTCGACTTGGCGCCGGGGGTCACTCCCATCTTTCGCGTCAGCCCTCTCGAAGGGTGGCGCATTGTCCGCTCCACTCGGCGGTTGGTATCTGGCGAACGAAGTGCGGAGTCGTCGGGCTTGAGCCATCATGTGCTCGACGGTGTTGCCGGCCCCGTGGTCTATCGAGGCGAGGCCTTTCCCGCGGAGTTCCGTGGTCAATTGTTGGTGGGCGATGCACAAAACAACCTGGTGCATCGCCGGAGTTTGCAGCCGTCGGGAGTCACGTTCACTTCCGCGCGACTCGACGACAACACCGAGTTTCTGCGCTCGCGCGACATCTGGTTTCGACCCGTCAACGTGCTGAATGCCCCCGACGGATGCTTGTACGTCCTCGACATGTCGCGCGAGCAAATCGAGTCGGTGCATGTGCCACAAGATGTCTGGCAACGCGTCGATCTGACACGCGGGCGCGATCGCGGCCGCATTTTTCGGGTGGTGCCTGCCGACTTCCAACAACCGGCTCTGCCACGGCTCGAAGCTGCCAGCACCGCCGAGCTGATCGCGCTGCTGGAGCACCCGGGCGGCTGGTACCGCGATACGGCCCAAAGGCTATTGTGCGAACAGCGCGACCCGGCCGCCATCGAACCTTTGCGGCAGTTGCTCCGCGCGTCGAATGTGGCCTTGGCTCGGCTGCATGCCATGCACACACTCAACCGTCTGCAAACGCTAACGCACGACGATGTGCTGTCCGCGCTGGTAACGCCCGACGAAGCATTGCGTGTTCACGCGCTCAGGATGGCCGAAAAGTTCCTGGCGCCGACTCCTTCGCCGCGGCTGGTCGAGTTGGTGGTGGCGGCCACGGGCGATGCGTCGCCCCAGGTGCGAATGCAAGCGGTGTTTAGCTTGGGTGCGTTGTACGGGGATGCGGATTCGCAGACAGCCACGATCGACGCACTGGCCGCGGCGGCGAAGCGAGATGGACACGATCCCTGGATGCGCGCCGCGTGGCATTCTTCGAGTGGGCGCCACGAGTTACAGTTGGCTCGCCGTTTGCTGGGCGATCACGAGTTTTTGGCCAGCGATTGCGCCTGGTCGGTGCTCGGCCACTTGGTCCAGGGAATCGGTCGCACCGGTGGCGCCGCTGGCATCGAGCGGCTGATCGCGGCGATTGACCAAGCTCGGGGCGATGCGCGATCCCCGCCCGACCTGTGGCCGCGGCTCGCGCTCGAGCTAGCGACAGGCATGCGCGCCGCCCACCAACGGTTGGGTTCCCTACGCGACTCCGACGACCAGCGCTCTGCCGACATGGTTCGGGAACTGCTTGCCCAAGCCGCGACCGTCGTGGGCGATCCACAGGCCCCGACGGCCACGCGGTTACGCGCGGTTGCGCTTTTAGGGCAGGGCGATTTCGACGACGCGCGGGCCGCGCTCGAGACGACGCTGGCCGAGGTTGCCACCCCGGAACTGCAACTGGCTTCGGTCCGCGCGCTGGCCATGTTCGAACAGCCAGAGGCCGCCGATCTGATTCTGTCGCGGTGGAAAGAGTCGTCGCCAACAGTGCGCGATGCGGCCTTCGCGGCGCTCTTCGCTCGTGCGAGCTGGCTCGACCGCCTTCTCAACGCCGTCGAGCGCGGGGATGTCGCGGCAAACCTTGCGCCCACCTCGTTGGTGGCCGGCGCCAGGGAACACCCAGATCCCAATCTATCGGCCCGCGCGCGGCAATGGCTGGGCGATCGGCCAGGCCCGCGACAGGCTGCCATCGATAGCTATCGCGCTGTCCTGGATGCCCAAGGCCAGGCGAGCGTGGGTGCGACGATCTATCAGCGCGAATGCCTGGCGTGCCATCGGCTGGCCGACCAGGGGTTCGAGGTCGGCCCCAACCTGGCGCTGACTCGCAACCGGACCGCCGACCAGCTTCTGACCCACATTCTCGATCCCAACCGCGAGGTGCAACCGGCCTACGTGCAGTACGTGGTGGTCGACAAGCAGGGCACGCTGCACACCGGATTGCTGTCTGCGAACACGGCTTCCGGCGTCACCTTGCGACGCGAAAAGGGGCTGGAGGAAACGCTGTTGCTGGCCGATGTGGAGACCATGGAAAGTACCGATCGGTCGCTGATGCCCGAGGGCCTGGAACGCACCATTTCCCTCGACGAAATGGCGCATCTGCTGGCCTATTTGACCTCGCTGCGCTACGATCGTGGCACCGACCCGGGACACGACGAACCAGGCCCTCGCTAATCGGCGCACACGGCGCGTTCGACCAAGCTGACTACCGACACCCTGCAAGCGATGGAACAATCAAAGGGGGCCGGCTGTCGGTCCTGAGCCCAGGCATGCCGGTGTAGCTTCTACCGCCGACGGCAAATGGCGTCGGCCAATCGATTACCGCCGACGACAAATGGCGTCGGCCAATCGATTACAGCCGACGACAAA
>CAYSXM010000504.1:2979-4186 GCA_964434905.1 uncultured Pirellulales bacterium
GCCGACGACAAATGGCGTCGGCCAATCGATTACAGCCGACGACAAACGGCGTCGGCCAATCGATTACAGCCGACGACAAACGGCGTCGGCCATTTGATTGGTCCCCACGGCCGTTGGGTCATCGCGATCAGGTTTCAGGTCATAGGTCACGTCCCGCCCCTCGGCGATCACGTCGGCCACTGCCTGTTCCAGTCGGTCCCCCGCCGACATTTCTCCCAGATGCCGCAGCATCAGCACCCCCGACAAGATCATGGCCGTGGGGTTGACCTTGTTCAGGCCTTTGTATTTGGGCGCGCTGCCATGGGTCGCCTCGAACACGGCGCCTTCGGGTCCCAAATTGGCACCGGGAGCGACCCCCAAGCCCCCCACGAGGCCCGCCGCCAGATCGCTGACAATGTCACCATACAGATTGGGCAGCAGCAACACGTCGTAAAGTTCCGGCTTCTGAACCAACTGCATGCACATATTGTCTACGATGCGGTCCTCAAACTCGATGTCGGTGAATTCGGCGGCCACGCGTCGCGCAGTTTCTAAAAACAGCCCATCGCTGAATTTCATGATATTGGCTTTGTGCACGCACGTGACTTTGCGACGGCGATTTTTACGTGCATAGTCAAACGCGCACCGAGCAATGCGTTCGGAGCCGCTGACGCTAATCGATTTGATCGTAATGCCTGTCTCGTCGCTTCCGCTCTTGACCTTGCCAGCGGTCGATGTGCGGTTGATGAATTCCACCAATTCGCGAGTTTCAGGCTTGCCGCGCTCGAACTCGATGCCGGAATACAGGCTTTCCGTGTTCTCGCGAACAATTACCAGATCGACGGGCAACTCGGAAAAAAAAGTCCGCACTCCGCGATATTGCTTGCACGGCCGGATGCACGCGTACAACCCAAACGCCTGCCGCAAATGCACGTTGATGCTGCGAAAGCCAGTGCCCACCGGCGTGGTGATCGGTGCCTTAAGCGCACAACGCGTGCGACGCAAGCTGTCTAGCACGGCATCGGGCAGTGGTGTGCCCAACCGCGCCATCACGTCGATACCGGCTTCCTGCACGTCCCATCGGATTGCCACGCCCGTGGCGTCCACGCAACGTCGCGTGGCCTCGGCCAATTCGGGCCCCGTGCCGTCGCCCGTAATCAACGTAACTTCATGCGGCATCGCGACCACCGATCCTTTCGAGGCCTCGTGGCTCGTTCTCGCCGCGCTA